>JAEVHO010000450.1 GCA_016802835.1 Micromonospora sp. ATA32
CACCAGCGCCGCGCCCGCCGGGGTGAGCGCCACCCGCCGCCCGGCCCGTTCCAGCAGCGGGACACCCGCCTCACGTCGCAGCGCGGCCAGCTGCTGGGAGACCGCGGACGGGGTGTAGGCGTGGGCGTCGGCGACCGCGGCGATGGTGCCCAGCCGGGCCAGGTCCCGGAGCAGGAGCAGGCGACGCACGTCAAGCATCAGCTCAGCTTACGTTTGCATTGAGGAATCAGAACTGGTTCTTCCGCGTCGCCTGCCCGAGGCTGGGCTCATGACGATCACCGGCCTGTACCTCCCCCTGATCACGCCGTTCGACGACGCCGGGGCGGTGGCCCTGGGGTCGCTGGAGGCCCTCGCGCACGCGGCGCTGGACGCCGGCGCCGCCGGGCTGGTGGCGCTCGGCACCACCGCGGAGCCGTCCGCGTTGAGCGTCACCGAACAGCGGTCGGTGCTCCACGTGGTGGCCCGGGTCTGCCGCGAGCGCTCGGCGCCGCTGCTGGTCGGCGCGAACACCGGCGAGGCGCTGCGCTCCCTGGCCGACCGCCCGGAGGTGACCGCCGCCCTGACCCTGGTGCCGCCCTTCGTCCGCCCCGGTGAGCGGGGCGTGCTGGCCCACTTCGCCCACCTCGCCACGGTTAGCCCGGTACCGCTGGTCGCCTACCACATCCCGTATCGGACCGGGCAGAATCTCTCCGCGGACGCGGTGCGGCGGCTGGCCGCGATTCCCGGGGTGGTGGGGGTCAAGCACGCCGTCGGCGGGATCGACGCCGACACGGTCGCCCTGCTCGCCGACCTTCCGCCCGACTTCGCGGTCCTCGGCGGCGACGACCTGGTGTTCTCGCCGCTGCTCGCCTTCGGCGCGCACGGCGGGATTCTCGCCTCCGCCCACCTGGCCACCGAAGGGTTCGTCGCGCTGATCGAGGCCTGGCGCGCCGGCGAGACCGTCCGCGCCCGTCCCCTCGGCCACCGGCTCGCCGCCCAGTCGGCGGCGCTGTTCGCCGAGCCCAACCCCACGGTGGTCAAGGCCGTCCTGCACGCGCGGGGTCAGATCCCGACCCCGGCGGTACGGCTACCGCTGCTGCCCGCCGGCGCCGACAGCACGGCCACCGCGCTGCGGCAGCTCGCCGCGGTCGACGACGCCCTCCGCGCGTCCGGGCCGGTCCCACCGGAGACCGCCGACTGGACTTTCGTCGTCGACCGGGGGCTGCCGGGAGTGCGGGTTCACCCCGCAGCCGGTCCGCTCCACCGGGGGACCGGCTGCGCGCCATCGTGCCACGATGGCGGGCGGCTCTGGCCCGCCCGGACGCCGCCGCCCGGCCCGCGCCGGCCGTCTGGTCCCCCGTCGAGTACGCCTGCCACGTCCGCGACACCTGCCGGATCTTCCGTCAGCGCCTGGAGCTGATGCTGCGGGAGGACGACCCGACGTTCCCCAACTGGGACCAGGACGCCACGGCCGTCGCCGAGGACTACTTCCACCAGGCCCCCGCCGAGGTCGCCGACCAGCTGGCCGCCGAGGCCGAGGCGACCGCAGCCGCGTTCGACGGCGTACGCCCGCAGCAGTGGGACCGGCCGGGCCTGCGGGGCAACGGCTCGGTGTTCACAGTGCGGACCTTCGCGGTCTACTTCCTGCACGACGTCGTGCACCACGTACACGACGTGACCCGCTGACGCCGGCCCGGGGGTCGCGCACGAAGCTGTCGCGATGACCCGTACACAGTGGGCAGTTCTCGTCGCCGCATGTAACCTCGGCCGCGTCGGGCGTAGTTGTACACAGCCAGCGGCGCGTTCTCCGTACTGTCGACCAGACCTCCGCCCACCAGGATGATGGCAGGCCGACTTCCCCGGCGGTCGTACGTGATCGACGTGCCAGTGCGCCTGTTGAGCGGTGCGCCCTGGCCCGGCCAGGGCGCACCTCGATCGTCTGGTCCTAACCGGCCCGGTCGACCACGGACCCGGCCGCGACCGCCGAGCCGGGCGTGACCGCCGAGCCGGACGGCGGACTGGTGGCGGGTTCGAAGACGACCCGGGAGCGCAACTGCCGGAACCCGGTCCGTTCCAGTTCCGCCACCACCGCCACCCGGTGAGCGTCCACGTCGGCGACCACCTCCCGGGGGCCGCCGGCGGCCAGCACCCGAACGGCCTCGGCCAGCAGCTCACCCAGGGCGGCCTCGTCGAGCAGGCCGAGGTAGGCGACGAGCGGGTAGCAGGCATCCCCCGCCGTTCCGACCAGGCCAACCGGCTCCCCGGCGTCCAACGCGATGCGCCAGTCCCCGGCCGGGCCGGTCAGCCACGCCAGCGGGTCGGCGGCCAGGTCGACGCCGCCGACGCCCGCGCCACCTCCTTGCCGGTCAGCACGTCCGGCTCGGCGATCCGGGCCACCATGGCGTTGATCTCCGCCGCGTCTGCGGTCGGGCGGAAGGTGTACCGCCCGGAGGTTGCCGGCAGCGGCGTGCCCGTCCAGGAGCATCTCAGCCGCTCCCCGCGCTCGACCAGCCCGGCGAGCCGGGCCGCCGCCATCGGCGCCTTCATAACGGCCAGCACCTCCGGCCGGCGCCGCCAGTGCGCCGGCATGGAGGCGTAGTACAACAAGGGACCGCCGAGTGCCTCGTGGGCGGCGCGCAGCAGTGCGGCACCCACCTCCGGCTCGGCGTCCAGGTCGAACCGTTCCAGCAGGGGGCGCCGACGGCACCCGGCGGGAGGACCCAGGCCGCCCGGCCGACCACGCGGCCGGCTCGGAGGGCGACCCAGGTGTTCTCGGGCCGGTAGCCGCCGCCGGCGATCCCGTCGGCGTAACCGACCTGGCGCAGTTCGGGCAGCGGGTCAGGCATGGACTCGAACAGATTTTCCTCGCCTGCGACGAGCGGACGGATGACGAGATCGGTCATAGGTCGATCCTCCGGAAAGCGAGCGCCCCGGGGTCAGATCCGCGTGGACGCCGGAGCGCGGAGGGGGCGCAGAACATCGGACATTGTTCTGACCTCCTCCCAGCTCGACGGCGTGCCCGGAAAGCTACTCGACTCACTCGCCTTGCCGCAACACGATTTGCAGCGGGACCGCCGCCATTGTCATCGTGGACGCGATGGTCCCTGTCGTGGCGCTGGCCACTCGTCGCCGAGCACGCCCCGGCGCGGGCTGTGGACAGCCACCCAGGCATCCGGCGCCCATCGGGCCGCCTTCGCCGGCTCCGGCCGCATGTCAAGGACACACGGGGAGAACGGCATCCCCGCAGCCCGGCTGGCCTTGGCGTTGACGGCTCGTCCGGCAGGAGGTCGCGAAGGCGGCTACTGGCGGGGCCCACGGACCCGTTTGACAGCTTGGCACAGGGGTAGACGCCGATCCGGTCCGGGAGGGCGACGGTGCGACGCGAGCCCCGAGGAGTGCGGAAAATGGGGGAACAGGACAGCCGGGGCAGCGGCGAGCAGGAGTCGGCCGCGCAGCCGCGCGAGCAGGGCGATCCGCAGCGCACCGCCGAAGAGGGCGTTGGAGGTCCCGGTCGAGGCCACAGCGGCCGTCCGGGCGAGGGTGGCGAGCAGACCGGTGGCAGGCCAACCGGTGCCGACCAGACCGGTGCTGCGCCATCCGGTAGCGAGCAGACCGGTCGCGGACCAACCCGCGGCGAGCCCACGGGCGGCGGGCCGACCGGTGGCGGACCGACCGACGACCTATCCCGCCAGCAGCCGTCCGCCCCGCAGCCTGCTCAAGCCGGCGCCCCGCGAGGTGGTCATCTGGCCCTCGCGCAGGGCGGGCAGGCGTGGTCGGACCCGGATGTGATCTTGCAGATCCCGCGCGTCAAGGTGGAAAAGATATACATCGAGGTCGACAATCTCGACGCGCATGTGTCGCTGAGAGCTCGGCTCGGCAATTTTCTCCAACTCGATGTGGGCGTCCAGGCGCACCTGGGCACGGTGAAGGTCGACATCGAGGGCGTGGAGACAGAGGCGTGGCTCGAGGTTCGGCTCGAGGAAGTCCGCGGAATCCTCGACCGCGCCCTCACCACGATCGAGCGCAATCCACAGCTCATCGAGGCGCTGCTGAAGACCACGGAGACGGCGGTGAACCAGGTCGGGCAGACGGCGCAGCAGGTGCTCGGGCCGCAGGGACCGCTGTCGCGGACGCTGGAGCAGGTCGGGCAGGCCGCGCAAGAGGCGCTGGGACCGCAGGGCCCCCTGTCACAAACGCTGCAGCAGGCTACCCAGCAGGTTGGTCAACAGCTCGGTCAAACCACCCAGCAGCTCGCGCAGACCACGCAGCAGGCTGGCGCCGCGGCGGCGCGCCGGTGGGGGCGGTGGGGGCGGTGGCG
>JAEVHO010000451.1 GCA_016802835.1 Micromonospora sp. ATA32
GAGCCGCCGAGAAGCCGGGCGTGCTCGACCACTCCGCCCAGCCCAGCGGTGCACGTCGGCCTCCAGCTGGGCCCGGTACGGGCCGTCGCCGGCGATCACCACGCGCAGCCCGGGGTGCCGCTCGCGCAGCCGGGGCAGCCCGGCGATCAGGTGCTGCACGCCCTTCTCGTAGACCAGCCGGCCGGCGAAGGTCACCAGCGGGCCGTCCCCGGCGAACCGGGCCCGCGCGGAGGCGACCGCGGCCGCCGGCACCCGCCAGCGGTGCGGCTCGACGCCGTTGGGCACCACGTCGACCCGGGCGGCCGGCACGCCGAACAGCGCGCCGACCTCGTCACGCATGTAGCTGGAGCAGACGATCACCCGCACCGACTCGTTGCTCAGCCAGTGTTCGACGCCGTGGATCGTGCGGTTCATCTCGTCCGGCAGCCAGCCCTGGTGCCGGCCGGCCTCGGTGGCGTGGATGGTGCTGACCAGCGGGAGGTCGAGGTGTTCCCGCAGCGTCATCGCGGTGTGCGCGACCAGCCAGTCGTGGGCGTGGACGACGTCGTACCCGCCGGACTCGGTGGCCCGCAGCGCGGCCCGGGTCAGCGTGTGGTTGAACGCCATCGTCCAGGCCAGCAGCGAGTCGGTGGCCAGCGGGAAGGCCACCGGGTCCTCGGCCGCGCGGACGATCCGCACGCCCTCGGCGTACTCCTCGAGCGGCGCGCCCTCGGTGTGCCGGGTGACCACGGTGACCTCGTGGCCGGCGGCGGCAAGGGCGACGGAGAGGGCGTGCACGTGCCGGCCGAGCCCGCCGACCAGCACCGGCGGGTACTCCCAGGAGAGCATGAGGATCCGGCGGGACTGCGGCGGCACGCCGGAGCCGGCGGGCTGCGGCGTCTGGGGCCGGGAGCTGAGGGTGGGCCGGCAGGTCCGGTCCGGGGAAGTCGCGAGCTGCTCGCCGACCCGAAGGGTCGTCACATCGATCTCCGTCCATGCATGGTGGTACGCGCCGGCGGCGGTGACGGCGGAACGGGAGGGTGGTGGGGTGGCCGAGGGCCGATCGGAAGCGCGCGCGGGCACGTCCACATCAAGCAAAGGGCATCGGCGGCGCAGACGCATCCTGAGAGGGGCCAAGGTGACGGACGACACCCGAAGGTCTGGTTGGCCTCAGGTGGGTGGATTTCGGTTACCGTCCGATCAGGTGGATTGGCGCTCCGGGTGGCTGGGCATTAGCGGCGTGCGCACCGTCGGCCGCCGCCCCGGTGCGCTCACGATCAGGTGCTGAAGGAGCGACATGCAGGTCTGGCCGGGTGAGCGTTACCCCCTGGGGGCCACCTACGACGGGATGGGCACCAACTTCGCGATCTTCTCGGAGGTTGCCGAGTCGGTCGAGCTCTGCCTGTTCGACGAGTGGGACACCGGCACCGAGCGGCGGGTCCCGCTGCGCGAGGTGGACGCCTACGTCTGGCACGCCTACATCCCGGGGATCGAGCCGGGGCAGCGCTACGGCTACCGGGTGCACGGGCCGTACGACCCGGCGAACGGGCTGCGCTGCAACCCGCACAAGCTGCTGCTCGACCCGTACGCCAAGGCGATCGACGGCGAGGTCAGCTGGGACCCCGCGGTCTACGGCTACGACATGGCCGACCCGGAGCGGATGTCCGAGACCGACTCCGCGCCGTTCATGCCCAAGTCGGTCGTGGTGAATCCCTACTTCGACTGGGGCAACGACAAGCCGCCGCGCACGCCGTACCACCACTCGGTGATCTACGAGGCGCACGTGAAGGGCCTGACCATGCGGCATCCGGGCATCCCGGACGAGCTGTGCGGCACGTACGCGGCGATCGCCTCCCCGGTCATGATCGACTACCTGAGGAAGCTCGGGGTCACCGCGATCGAGCTGATGCCGGTGCACGAGTTCGTGCACGACCACCGGCTGGTGGACCTGGGGATGCGCAACTACTGGGGCTACAACACGATCGGCTTCTTCGCCCCGTACCACGGCTACTCCGCGCTGGGCCGGCTCGGCCAGCAGGTCCAGGAGTTCCGCGGCATGGTCAAGGCGCTGCACGCCGCGGGGATCGAGGTGATCCTCGACGTGGTCTACAACCACACCGCGGAGGGCAACCACCTCGGCCCGACGCTGAGCTTCAAGGGCGTCGACAATCCCAGCTACTACCGGTTGAGTGACGAAGACAGGACCCACTTCGTCGACTACACCGGCACCGGCAACAGCCTCAACGTGCGCAGCCCGCACTCCCTCCAACTGATCATGGACTCGCTGCGGTACTGGGTGCAGGAGATGCACGTCGACGGCTTCCGCTTCGACCTCGCGGCCACCCTGGCCCGGGAGTTCTACGAGGTCGACCGCCTCTCGACCTTCTTCGAGGTGGTGCAGCAGGACCCGGTGGTCAGCCAGGTCAAGCTGATCGCCGAGCCGTGGGACGTCGGCCCCGGCGGCTACCAGGTCGGCAACTTCCCGCCGCTGTGGACCGAGTGGAACGGCAAGTACCGCGACACGGTCCGGGACTTCTGGCGGGGCGAGCCGGCCACCCTGGCCGAATTCGCGTCCCGGATCTCCGGCTCCGCCGACCTCTACCAGGACGACGGGCGGCGCCCCTTCCACAGCATCAACTTCGTCACCTGCCACGACGGGTTCACCCTCAACGACCTGGTGTCCTACAACGACAAGCACAACCAGGCCAACGGCGAGGAGAACCGGGACGGCGAGAGCCACAACCGGTCCTGGAACTGCGGCGTGGAGGGCCCCACCGAGGACGAGGGCGTGCTCGCCCTGCGGGCCCGGCAGCGGCGCAACTTCCTGGCCACCCTGATCCTCTCGCAGGGCGTGCCGATGATCGGGCACGGCGACGAGCTGGGCCGCAGCCAGCGCGGCAACAACAACGCCTACTGCCAGGACAACGAGCTGGCCTGGATCGACTGGGACAACGCCGACGAGCAGCTGCTGGACTTCGTCCGGATGCTCACCGACTTCCGCGGCCGGCACCAGGTGTTCCGCCGGCGCCGGTTCTTCACCGGCCTGCCGGTGGGCGGCCGGACGGCCGACGGGCCCCTGCCCGACCTGGCCTGGTACACCCCGGACGGCCGGGAGATGAGCGGCGAGGACTGGGGCAACGACTTCGGCCGGTCCCTCGCGCTCTTCGTCAACGGCGAGGGCATCCCTGAGCGCGGCCAGTACGGCCAGCGTCACCGGGACAGCTCCTTCGTGCTCTGCTTCAACGCCCACGACGCGCCGCTGGACTTCACCATGCCCGGCGGCGAGTTCGGGCAGAAGTGGGAGCTGGTGATCAGCACCGCGGACCCGAACCTGGTCGAGGCGAAGGTGGTCGGGGCGGGCGGCACCATCCGGGTGCCGGACCGCTCCCTGGTGGTCCTGGAGAGGACGGTGTGACATGTCGGTGGCCCCTCGGTCCGATCAGCCAACCCCGACGACCCGGCCCGGCGCGACCTACCGGGTGCAGGTCCGCCCCGGCTTCGACCTGGACGCCACCGCCGGACTCGCCGACTGGCTCGCCGACCTCGGCGTGACCCACCTCTACAGCGCACCGCTGCTCACCGCCACCCCCGGCTCCGCGCACGGGTACGACGTGGTCGACCACCGGACGGTCAACCCCGAGCTGGGCGGCGAGGCCGGCCGGGTGCGGCTGGTCCGGGCGCTGCGCGCGGCCGGGCTCGGCCTGGTCGTCGACATCGTGCCCAACCACGCCGGGGTGGCCGTGCCCGCCGCCAACCCGGCCTGGTGGGACGTGCTGCGCCGGGGACGTGCCTCGGCGTACGCGAGCTGGTTCGACATCGACTGGGACCGCGGCCGGCTGCTGCTGCCGGTGCTGGCCGACACCCCGGACGCCCTCGACGATCTCAAGGTGGTCGAGGGGGAGCTGCGCTACCACGAGCACCGGTTCCCGATCGCCGACGGCACCGGCGCGGGCGCCGCCCGCGAGGTGCACGACCGGCAGCACTACGAGCTGGTCTGCTGGCGGCGCGGCGACGCCGACCTGACGTACCGTCGGTTCTTCGCCGTCTCGGATCTGGCCGGGCTGCGGGTCGAGGACCCGGCGGTCTTCGCCGCCACCCACGCCGAGATCCTGCGCTGGGTCGCGGCCGGCGAGGTCGACGCGAGCTGGTCTGCTGGCGGCGCGGCGACGCGACCTGACGTACCGTCGGTTCTTCGCCGTCTCGGATCTGGCCGGGCTGCGGGTCGAGGACCCGGCGGTCTTCGCCGCCACCCACGCCGAGATCCTGCG
>JAEVHO010000452.1 GCA_016802835.1 Micromonospora sp. ATA32
AGCCCCGCGCCGGCGTCGTCGGCCCGGCGGGGACCGGTGTCGCCCGGCGAACGCGGACCGGCGTCGCCGGCCGACCGCAGCGCCGGCCGACCCGCACCCGGAGCGCCCGGCCCGGATCCGGCGGCGACCGCCCTGATCCCGACCGTGACCGGTCGGCCCCCCCGCCGGCGGTCCGGCCCTCGACTCCACCGCGCTGATGGGCGCCGTGCCGCAGGTATCGAGCAGCGGCGAGCCGGCCGACAAACCGGCCGAGCCGCCCCAACCGCGCCGGGGCGAGCGGGTGGTCCAGCTGCGCCCGCACCAGACCGGCGAGGGCTACCGGAGCGTCTACTCCGAGCTGACCCGGCCGTCGCTCGCCTCCCGGCTACGCACCGGCGTACGGATCACGGGAGAGGTGCTGATCACCTTCGGGCTGGTGGTGCTGCTCTTCGCCGGCTACGAGGTGTGGGGCAAGACGGCCATCGTCGACGCCCACCGCGACGACCTCAGCAGCCAGTTGGCCCAGCAATGGGGACCGAACGGCGACCCCACCGTCGGCGCCGGCCCGACGACCGAGAAGTTCAAGACCCCGGCGGAGGGCCAGCCGCTCGCCGGGCTCTACATCCCCAAGCTGGACAAGCACTGGGTCGTCGTCCAGGGCGTCACCCAGGCCGACATCCGGTACGCCCCGGGCCACTACCCCGAGAGCGCGATGCCGGGCGAGGTGGGCAACTTCGCCGTCGCCGGGCACCGCAACCGGGCCACCTTCTGGCGGCTGGACGAGCTGAACAACGGTGACGCGATCGTGGTCGAGGGCCGGGACGTCTGGTTCGTCTACAAGGTCAACAAGACCCGGATCGTCAAGCCGTACCAGGTCGAGGTGGTCGCCCCGGTGCCGATGCAGCCCGCCGCGAAGCCCACCCAGAAGCTGCTCACCCTCACCACCTGCAACCCGAAGTTCGACAACTACCAGCGCCTGATCATCCACGCCGAGCTGGACCACACCCAGCCGAAGTCGGCGGGTCGGCCGGCGGAGCTGGGGGCCTGACGACGATGTACGCCTGGATCTGGCGCAAGCTCCCGTTCGGGCTGGCCGGCAAGCTGACGGGCTCGCTGCTGCTGGCGGCAGCGGCCCTCGCCCTGCTCTGGTACGTGGCCTTCCCGTGGGTCGAGCCGCTGCTGCCCTTCGACGACGTGCAGGTCACGCAGGAGTCGGGCCAGACCGGCGGCCCGGCCGGCGACGACTCGGGCGTCACCCGGCCCACGCCGACCGGGGACGGCCACGAACTGCCGTACGACACCGGCCAGAACGGCACCCCGCCCCCCTCCCCCGACAGGTGAGTCGATGCGCGTTTTGGTGATCGACAACTACGACTCGTTCGTCTTCAACCTGGTGCAGTACCTGGGCCAGCTCGGCGTCGAGTGCGACGTACGCCGCAACGACGAGATCGACGTCGACGAGGTGGGGCGGGTCGGCGTGGCCGGCGTGCTCCTCTCGCCCGGGCCGGGCAGTCCCGACCGGGCCGGCATCTGCCTCGACGTGATCCGCCGGTACGCCGGAGAGCTGCCGATCTTCGGCGTCTGCCTCGGCCACCAGGCGATCGGCGAGGCGTTCGGCGCCACGGTCACCCGCGCCCCCGAGCTGCTGCACGGCAAGACCTCCGAGGTCCGGCACCAGTCGGTCGGCGTGCTCGCCGGCCTGCCGGACCCGTTCACCGCGACCCGCTACCACTCGCTCGCCGTGCTGCCGGAGACGCTGCCGGACGAGCTGGAGGTCACCGGCTGGACCGGTTCCGGCGTGGTGATGGCGATGCGGCACCGGACGCTGCCGGTCGAGGGCGTCCAGTTCCACCCCGAGTCGGTGCTGACCGAGGGCGGACACCTGATGCTGGCGAACTGGCTGGCGAGCTGTGGCCATCCCGAGGCGCTGGAGCGGGCCCCGGAACTCGCCGCCGAGGTGGACGCCCGACGCCGCGCCGCCTTCGCCGCCACCTGACCAGCATGGAACGGCGCGTGGCGGGGCGTCGGCGGCCTGCTCCCCGCGGCCGCCTGCTCCCCGCGGCCGCCTGGCCGCTTCCTGTCGATGGCACAACGACATCGGCCCGGTCCCCGCGGACCGGGCCATCAGTCGTGCTTACGGGTCACTGGCCGGACACTCGTCCCCCGGGCCGGGTCGGCACGAGCAGACCCCCGCCCACACCGGGGGTCGTCGGCGTGGGCGTCGGGGGCGTCGGCGTGGGCTCGGTCGGCGTCGGCGTCGGCTCGGGCACGGTGACCGTGATTGTCACGGTGCCTCCCTGGGCCAGGCTCTCGTGGGGGCCCGGGTTCTGATCGGTCACCTTGCCCGCCTGGTCCGCGGGGACCGGCTCTCCCCGCTTGACCCTGACCTCGTAGCCCGCCTGCTTCAACTCCCGCTCGGCGTCTTCCCGCTGCGAGCCGATCACGTCGGGCACCTCGCGGACGTTGCCCTTGGACACGTCGACGGTCACCTTGTCGCCCTCGAACGCCTGAGAACCCTCCGCCGGGTCGACCTTGGTGACGGTCCCCTTCGGCTGGCCGCTGGTGACATCCCTTCTCACCGGAACGAGCTTGCGGTCCTCCAGGCTCGATGCGACGCTCTCGTACGTTCCGCCGACCAGACCGGCGGGGATCTTGACCGAAGCCTTGCCGCCGCAGACCCGGAGGGTCACCGACTGGTTCTTGGCCAGCGGCGCACCGGCACCCGGGTCCTGGTTGACCACGGTGCCCTTCTGGCAGGAGCTGTTCAGGACCGGATCGCCGATCACCGCCTTCAGCCCAGCGTTCTGCAACTCGGCCTCCGCCGCGGCCTGCGGCTTGCCCTGCAGGGTGGGGACGGTGACCTTGTCCGGCGGCTGGTTCAGCCACAGGGCGGCGACCAGAGCGATCACGGCCAGCACGCCCACCGCGGCGAAGAGCGCGATCAGCCAGGACGACGCCTTGCGCTGCCGGGGATCGCCGACCCGGGCCGGGACCTGCCGGGTCGGCGCCCCGACGACCTGGGTCGGGTAGCCCGCGGCGCCGGCGGCCGGCGCCATGGGCGTGGTCTCGTCCTCCCGCATCACCGGGGTGGCGAGCACCGGCCGGCCGGCGGCGGCGCGGAGCAGGTCCGCCCGCATCTCGCCGGCGCTCTGGTAGCGGTTGAGCGGGTTCTTCGACAGCGCCTTGAGCACGATCGCGTCGACCGCCGGGGTGACGTCCGGGTTGATGTCGCTCGGGGTCGGCGGGGCCTCCCGGACGTGCTGGTACGCGACGCTGACCGGACTGTCGCCGACGAACGGCGGGTGGCCGCAGACCAGCTCGAAGAGCACGCAGCCGGCGGCGTACACGTCGGAGCGGGCGTCGACCGATTCGCCGCGCGCCTGCTCTGGGGAGAGATACTGGGCCGTGCCGATCACCGCGCTGGTCTGCGTCATCGTGGTGGCGCCGCTGGCCAGCGCCCGGGCGATGCCGAAGTCCATGACCTTGACCTGGCCGGTCAGGGTGAGCATCACGTTGCCCGGCTTGATGTCCCGGTGGATGATGCCGTGCCGGTGGCTGAACTCCAGCGCCGCGCACATGTCGGCGCAGATCTCCAGCGCCCGGCGGGGCTGCAACCGGCCCTCGGCGCCCAGTACCTCCTTGAGGGTCCGTCCGTTGACGAACTCCATCACGATGAACGGGAGGGTCTCGCCGGTCGGCCCGGTCTCCTCGCCGGTGTCGTAGACGGCCACGATCGCCGGGTGGTTGAGCGAGGCGGCGTTCTGCGCCTCCCGGCGGAACCGCATCTGGAAGGTGGCATCCCGGGCCAGGTCGGCGCGGAGCATCTTGATCGCGACGTCCCGGCCAAGCCGCAGATCGCGACCGCGGTGCACCTCCGCCATGCCGCCGTAGCCGAGCAGCTCGCCGACCTGGTACCTGCCACCGAGCAGGCGGGCCTGCGCTGTCATCGCGTCTGTCGTCCTTCGCTCGTCGTCGTCTCGCCGCCACCGGGCCGGGCTCGCTCCACCTGACGGTACGACGTCTGGAGCAGATCGTCGCGTTCGCCGAGCCCCAGCGCGCCGGACGTCACGGTCTGCGGAGCGGACCCACCGGGTTCACCGGACAGCACGCCCCTCTTCAGACTGAAGGAAATCACGCCGGAGCAGAGCAGGACCAGCACGGCCAGCAGGATTGCGGTCACCACCACGCCGGGCCGGGACCGCCGGGCCGCCGGCGGTGGAGGGGCGGGCTGCCGGCCGTACCCGAGGGGGT
>JAEVHO010000453.1 GCA_016802835.1 Micromonospora sp. ATA32
CCGCGGACGCGGCGGGGTACGACGCGTCGGGCTGGCTGCGGCGTGACGCTCACCACGTGGTGCGGGCGGCCGCGCAGGGCTCGGTGACCCGGGCGCAGCGGCGTGCCCGCAGGCCGCGGACGCGGCGGGGTACGACGCGTCGGGCTGGCTGCGGCGTGACGCTCACCACGTGGTGCGGGCGGCCGCGCAGGGCTCGGTGACCCGGGCGCAGCTGGTCGCGCGCAGCGGGTGGCGTTGACGCACGCGGCGTCGCTGGGCATCGCGGCGGTGCACGAGTGCGGCGGCCCGGAGATCTCCGACGAGCAGGACTTCACCGGGTTGTTGGCGCTGTCCGGTGCCGGGGTGCCGGAGGTGTACGGCTACTGGGGTGAGCTGCTGGGTGCGGCGCGGCCGGGAGCTGGGTGCGGTGGGTGCGGGTGGGGACCTGTTCGCCGACGGTGCGTTGGGGTCGCGGACGGCGCACGTGTCGCAGGCGTACGAGGACGGCGACGGCTGTGGGCACGGCTACCTCTCCGCGGCGCAGGTGCGTGACCATCTGCTGGACTGTGCGGCGCACGGGATGCAGGGCGGGTTCCACGCGATCGGGGACGCGGCGATCTCCACGGTTCTCGATGGGTTCGCGGCGGCGGCGCGCACGCTCGGGACGGAGCGGCTGCGGGCGGCCCGGCACCGGGTGGAGCACGCGGAGATCATGAACAAGCGGTTGATCGCGGGGTTCGTGGAGTTCGGGATCGTGGCGAGCATGCAGCCGGCGTTCGACCGGCTGTGGGGTGGCACGGGTCGGATGTACGAGTCGCGGCTGGGATTGGACCGGTCGTTGGAGTCGAACCCGATGGGCGCGATGCACGGGGTGGGGGTGTCGTTGGCGTTCGGATCGGATTCGCCGGTGACGCCGCTGGACCCGTGGGGTTCGGTGCGGGCGGCGGCGGCGCACTGCAACCCGGCGCAGCGGATGAGCGTGCGGGCGGCGTTCGCCGCGCACACCCGCGGCGGGTGGCGGGCGGTGCACCTGGACAACGAGGGGGTGCTGGCCCTGGGCGCGCCGGCGACGTTCGCGGTGTGGTCCACGCCGGCGGGGGTGGAGCGGGGTCTGCCGGTGCTGTTGGCCGAGGACCCGGAGAACCGGGGTCCGGCCGATCCGACGCCGTTGCCGGTGTGCCGGCGCACGGTGCTGCGGGGTGACGTGATCTATGAGGAAGGGTCTTCGTGAGCGAGCGAACCATCGGTACAGCACGGGGGCGCGTCGCGCCGTCGCCGAGCGGAGCGAGGTGACGGTGTGACGGGCAAGCTTGATCTGGATCCGGTGCTGGTGGGCCGGGGCGCGGGAGTTGGCGCGGCGGGCCGGCCGGCCGGTGGTGGACCTGGCGCGCAGCCGACACCACCGTGTCGGTGGAGCGGGCGGTGCTGCGTCTGGCGGGGGTGAGCGGGGCGGACCCGGACGGCATTCCGTGGGTGAACCGCCTTGTCGACGCGGTGGTGGCCGAGGTCGGGTTGGGGCACGGAGTGGCCCTGCCGGTGTTCGACGCGCTCGCGCGGGAGGGCATGACCGACGTGACGCTGCTGGCGCAGAAGGCGGCGGCCGGGTCGGTGCGGTTCGCGGTGCCGTCGGGCAGGGCGGCCACAGCGGCGCGGAAGGCGGCCCGGCAGTCGGTCGGAGCAGGAATCCGGCGGATCGACCGGCGGCGGGTCGAGCGGGACCGTCTGGTCAAGCGCTTCGGTGATCCGAAGCAGCGGCCGTGGATCTACCTGATCGTGGCGACCGGGGACATCTACGAGGACATCCCGCAGGCGCAGGCGGCGGCGCGGGCCGGCGCGGACGTGATCGCGGTGATCCGGTCGACCGGGCAGTCGCTGCTGGACTACGTGCCGGAGGGCGCGACCCGGGAGGGGTTCGCCGGCACGTACGCCACCCAGGAGAACTTCCGGTTGATGCGGGCGGCGTTGGACCAGTCGTCGAAGGAGCTGGGCCGGTACGTGCGGTTGACGAACTACGCGTCGGGTCTGTGCATGCCGGAGATGGCGGCCCTGGCCGGCCTGGAACGCCTGGACATGATGCTGAACGACTCGATGTACGGGATCCTGTTCCGGGACATCAACCCGATCCGCACGTTCGTCGACCAGCGGTTCTCCCGGCAGGTGCACGCCCGGGCGGGCATCATCATCAACACCGGTGAGGACAACTACCTCACCACCGCCGACGCGGTGGACGAGGCGCACACGGTGACGGTGTCGCAGCTGCTCAACGAGTACTTCGCGCACGAGGCCGGGTTGGCCGACGCGCAGTTGGGGCTGGGGCACGCGTTCGAGATCAACCCGGAGGTGCCGGAGTCGTTCCGGCTGGAGCTGGCGCATGCCCTGCTGGCCCGGGAGCTGTTCCCGGACGCGCCGCTGAAGTGGATGCCGCCGACGAAGCACATGACCGGTGACGTGTTCCGCGGCAACCTGCTGGACGGGTTCTTCAACCTGGTGGGCACCATGACGGGGCAGGGCATCCTGCTGGTGGGGATGATGACCGAGGCGGTGGTGACGCCGTGGCTGTCGGACCGGGACATCGCCCTGCAGAACGTCCGGTATGTGCTCAACGCCGCCGGTGGCCTGCACGAGGACTTCGTGCCGGCGCCGGGCGGGTTCATCCAGCAGCGCGCCAACCGGGTGCTGTCGGAGGCGGTGGACCTCCTCGAACGCATCGGTGACCAGTCGCTGCTGACGGCGATCGCCGAGGGCACCTTCGGGATCATGAAGCGGCCGGCGGACCGGGGCAAGGGCCTGGCCGGGGTGGCCGCGCACGAGGACGGCTACTTCAACCCCGCCACGGAGATCCTGGAGGCTCCGGGAGTGCGAGGAATGAGCGAGCGGGTCCCGCAGTCGCGACCTGAGGAGGTCCAGCCATGACCGCCGAACAGGCCGGCGCGGACGCCGGGAAGAAGGTCGTCCGGCCGTACGGGGACACCACCGGTGACGGCATGGTGCAGGTGTCGTTCACGTTGCCTGTGCCGCACGACAAGCGGGCCGAGGGCGCGGCGGTGCAGTTGGCCAACAGGATGGGCATCGACCCGGCGATGCTGGTGCACGCCAAGCCCATCGGTGACGGGTTCACCTTCTTCGTGGTGTACGGGCGGGTGAACCATCTGGTGGACCTGGCCGCGGTGCAGGTCGTCGAGCGGGACTTCCCGCTGCTGTCGGCCAAGGAGGTCAACGCCCTGGTGAAGCAGAGGTTGCGGCGCAAGCTGTCGGTGGTGGGGGCGTGCATCGGCACGGACGCGCACACCGTCGGCATCGACGCGATCCTCAACGTCAAGGGCATCGCCGGGGAGAAGGGCCTGGAGTACTACCGCGAGTTGAAGGTCACCAACCTGGGCGCGCAGGTCAGTGTGCCGGAGCTGGTGGAGGCCGCCCGGGTGGAGAAGGCCGACGCGGTGCTGGTGTCGCAGGTGGTCACCCAGCGCGACGCGCATCTGCACAACACCCGCGAGATGTCGGCGGCGTTCCGTGAGGCGATGCCGGCCGGGAAGCGCCCGCTGCTGATCGTGGGTGGGCCGCGGTTCGACGAGGCGATGACCGACGAGTTGGGCGTGGACCGGATCTTCGGCCGGGGCACCACGCCGGGCGAGGTCGCCAGCTACCTGGTGCACGCGTTGGTCACGGACAGGAAGGCGAAGTGATGGCTGATTCCCGGGTCGGTCTGACGGTCACGCACCGGCGGTACGTGCCGTACTCGCACGCCCACTACGCCGGGCACCTGGTCGACGGGGCGTACGCGCTGGGGTTGTTCGGGGACGTCGCGACGGAGGTGTGCATCCGCGCCGACGGCGACGAGGGGCTGTTCGCCTCGTACTCTGACGTGCAGTTCAAGGCGCCGATGAGGGCCGGCGACATGCTGGAGGTGGTGGCGACGGTGACCCGGGTGGGCACCCGCAGCCGCACCATCGACTTCGAGGCGCGGGTGGTGTGCCGGGGTCGGCCGGACCTGTCGGAGTCGGCGGGCGGAGGTCCTGGACCCGCCGGTGGTGGCGGTGACCGCGACCGGCACCGTGGTCGTCCCGCCGGCGGCGTGAACCTCGCCGTCTGCGCCGACGTCGGGTCCACGTACACGAAGGTGGCGGTGGTGGACCTCGACGCGGGCGCGCTGGTCGCGGCGGCGTCGGCGCCGACGACGGTCGGCACGGACGTGCTGCACGGCCTGGACGCCGCGGTCGCGGCGGCCACCGCCGGGCTCGGGG
>JAEVHO010000454.1 GCA_016802835.1 Micromonospora sp. ATA32
GTGTTGCGGGGCTGCGGGACGCCCGGGTAGGCCGAGTAGCCCTCGGCCGGCTCCTTGTCGGCGCGGGACCGGCGGACCAGCAACGCGATCAGGCCGGCGCCCACCAGGACGAGGGCGATGCCGATGAACATGTACATGGATCCTCCGGAGGACTCTTCGGCGGCGCTGGTCGTCCTGCCGGTGGTGGAGTCGGCGGCAGCCACGGCCACCGCGTTCTCCTCGGCGGTGGCCGGCACGGTGGCCACCGCGCTGGCGGTCGGGGACGGCTTCCTGCTGGGAGTGGGGGACGCGCTGGAGGCCTGCTTGCCGACCACCTTGGACGTGTCGGCACCCCGACCGAGGACCCGGCCGGACGCGGCGGACGCCTCGCCGACGACCTGCAGCCGGCCGGCGGGCGCGCCGGGCAGGAAGGCGACCCGGTATCTCGCGGTGACGCTCTTGCCCTTGCACAAAGTCGGGTTGGCCGGCGAGGTGCGGCCGGTGACGACACCGTTTCCGTCGCCGGAGACCGACACCGGAACCCAGTGCCCGTCCGAGGCGACCTGCACCTGCACCTGGTCGGCGGAGAGCCCGTCGAGGCGGAGCGCGAGCACCGTCCCGACCAGTACGCAGCCGTCGGTGCGCTTGCGCACCTCCACCGACACTCCGCCCGGCGAGCCGTTGGCGTTGAAGCTGCTCGCGGCGCGGACCCGCACCGAGTCCTCATCTGCCAGCGCCGGCGACGCACCGACGGCCACCAAGCCGCCCAGCAACCCGCACACGATCGCGAGTCGCGTCGCCTGCCGACGTACGGACATGTTCACCTCGCCGTTTCTTCCCGTACGGATCCGCGGTCAGGTTACTACCGGGCCAGGGAGGTCCCCGGTCATTGAGCGCTCCAGATGTGCGCGGCATTACTTTCTCGGGAGTGCTGCAGGTCACCGCGCCAGTCGTCCGGGACGGCGACCAGCGGGTCCGGCCGCGCGCCGGGCCCGCGCCGGCCGGGGGCCGGGCCGTCCGCCGTCGAGCTGTCGTCGGTCGTGCCGGCCTAGGCAGGGCCGACCGATCCGGTGGGGCCGGCCGATCGGGTAGGGCCGGCCGCTGGCGGTCAGCGCGTGGTGGCGGCCAGGGCGTCCCGGCAGAGCCGGTCGGCGGTGCGGGTGGTCTCCGGCAGCCGGTAGCGCGGGGTCAGCGCGAGCACCTGGGCGACGGCGTTGTCGAGGCTCATCCGGTGGCCGACGCTGACGAAGACCGGCTTGACGCCGTCCCGGGTACGCAGCACCCGACCCACGATCTCGGCGGCGTCGCTCCCGTCCGGGCCGTTGCCGTCGCGCAGCTGGGACCAGGCGCCGCGGTGGTCGGCCGGCGGGTCCCACTGGCCGACCAGCGGCGTCTTGCCCACCCCGATCGCCGGCAGCCCGGTGACCACACCCAGGTGACAGGCGAGCCCGAACCGGCGCGGGTGGGCCAGCCCGTGCCCGTCGCAGACCAGCAGCTCCGGCCGGACAGTCAGCCCGTCGAGGGCGTCGAGCAGCGCCGGCAACTCCCGGAACGCGAACAGCCCCGGCACATAGTCGAAGGCGGGCCGGCCGATGCTCACCGCGGAGTCGACGACGGCCAGGGTCCGCGCGTCCAGCACGGTGACGGCCGCCGCGAGCCGGTCACCGCTCTGGGCGTACGCGACGTCCAGGCCGGCCACCGTCGCGGGCTCGCTCGGACCCGGCCCGACCAGGTCGACCAGCGACCGCAACCCATCCTGTACGGCCACCGCCTCGGCAACCGTCCCCGGCGTGCCGCCCTCCCCGCCCGGTCCCCCCTTGATCAACTCCGGATGCCCGTCATCCCATGATCGTATGCAGCTGCGGCACCGCCGGCCGGGCTACTGGCCGACCTTCCCGTCGATCCGCTCGCGGAGGAAATCGGCGTGGCCGTTGTGCCGGGCGTACTCCTCGACCATGTGCAGCAGCAGCTCGCGCAGTGAGATCGCCTGCCCGTCGTGAACCTGGCGCGCCTTCACGCCGAGGTCGGCGGCCTCGGCGACGAACCGCTCGGCGAACGCGACCTCCTCCCGCCAGGTGGCCCAGGCCTCCTCGACCACGGCCGGGTCGGGCACCGCGTCGTCGAAGGCACCGTCGCGTTCACCCTCGGCGGAGTAGAGCTTCGGCACGGCCTGACCGGCCATCGTCCGCCGGAACCAGCCGCGCTCGACCTCGGACATGTGGCGTACCAGGCCGAGCAGGGACATCTTCGACGGCGGCACGGAACGCCGGGCCAGGGCGACGGCGTCCAGGCCGGAGCACTTCAGCTCCAGGGTCAGCCGCTGGTCGCGGAGGTACTCGACGAGCAGGGTCCGCTCGTCGTCGAAGCCACCGTCGGAGCGCGGGTCGTCGTCGGGGTGGATGAACATGTTCGACCAGGCGAAGGTCGGGGTGGGCTCGTCCTCGGAAGCCTCGTCGGTCAGGGCGTCGCTGTCGGGTCCCGCATGCGCATCAGCCATGCCCGCGACCCTGACCCACCCGCGACGACCACGCAACAGATTTCCGCCAGCGAGGAAGGTCAGATCCACCGGCGCCGGATCCTGGGCCGCTCCCCCGCCATGTGACGCTGCTGGTGGCGGCGCACGTCAGCCTCCCACTCGTCCTGGTCCTCCTTCGGATCGGGCGGGAGCCACCTGTGCGAGCCGTCGCTGTAGTGGAACTTCTCGTCACCGGGCCGGAGCCAGCTCACCGCACCCACCCGAGGAAGCGTCGGTGCAGCCCGCCGGCCGGCACCCAGACCAAATCCTCGGCGGCCCGCACAAGCTGGGCACCCATATAGAGGGCCAGCGAACCGGGTGCGTTGTCGAACTCGGCCCGCAGCTCGCGCTTCCGCGTCGGGCAGGGCCACGGCGACCCACAGCCACCGCAACTCCAGATCAGCAGCACGGGCCCATGCGCGGTCAACGCCGACCTCCCAGGAAACGAGCCGTCATCGACCGGGCCTGCCGGCTGGTGGCCCAGTCGACCTGCCAGCAGGGGTACGGCGACAGCCGCGCCCACCACGCCCGGCACCCTGTGCACATACCGTCGAGCCCTCGGACGTGCACCGCGAGGATCTTCCGCTCCAGCTGGTCGCTCACTGGCACCTCTCCCCCGGCCAGTGCCCTCGATTGATGGGGATGCGGTGCCGAGCCCGGCAGGGCACGTCCCCACCGCAGCGGCATACCCGACGCCACTTGCGCCAGGACCAGACCGGCCGGTGCCGCCGCGCCAGGGTCATCGCCACCGCGATCAGGTACTCGTCGTACGAGACGTGCCGCATCAGGCCGTCCTTCGCGCTGTGTTCGGACCTGCATGCCGCTCCCGAAACTCGGTCGCCTGATCGGGGGCCCTGCGCCGGCTCGGCTTCCGCCGCATCCGATCAGTCATCGGGCCTCCCGCTGGCTCGCCATGAGGGAGCCGCGGGTGCCTGCCCAGACGGGGGACCAGGCGAGACACCCACGGCGGGACATCCGGCCGCCAAGCTGGGTAGCCCCGTGAAGAAACATACTGCACATTGTGCACTGCCTCAACAAGAAACACATTGTGTTGTAAGTCAGGGATCGCCTGTGGTCTCCTTGGATCAGCCGCCAAGCTGGGAGCACCACCATGTACGAACCCGCGTACCTGCACGTCGCACGAGACATCCGCGAGCAGATCAGCTCCGGCCAACTGAAGCCGGGCGACAAGCTGCCCTCCTTCGCCGCCCTCTGCGAGCACTACCAGGCCAGCAGCACCGTGGTCCGAACCGCCATGCTTCTGCTCAAGGCCGAGGGATTGACCTCGGCTATTCAGACGGGTTCCCGGGCATCGAGGGTGGTAAGGGAAAGGTGCAGCCGACCTGCGAGGATGTGGTTGCCTAGACCGTATCCACAGTAGAATCGGGTGCACCTTTCCGGTGAGTAAGCGTAGCGGGTGGGACGAGCGGCTGTCGGTGGCCGCCTCGGGGAAGAATCTGGTGGGCCATGCGGGTGCGGTGCTGTTGCGTCGCTGCGCTGACCGGGCCGGTCTGACCAGCGCGTTGAACAGGGCTCTGCCCAGGGGCAAGGGGCCTCGGTGGTGGGACCGAGGCACGGTGCTGGTGTCCCTCGCCGTGTCGATCGTGCTCGGCGCGACCAGCGTGTCCGATATCAACCTGTTGGCGCATCAGGTTGGGGTGTTCGGGG
>JAEVHO010000455.1 GCA_016802835.1 Micromonospora sp. ATA32
GTGTGAGGCCGGCCGCGTCGGCGCCGGTGAGCCGCAGGTCGCCTCCGCGCGCACGTCACCGTCGGTCAGCGTACGGCTGGTCAGCTCGCCGGCGCCGACGAGCCGGCCACCGGTGACCCGCCAGGTCCCCAAGCGATTCTGCCAGCCGGCCAGCCCGGCGGCGAAGCGCTCGTCGAGCCGGGCGGTGGTGATCGGCGCGGGCCGCGGCGTCTCGGACGGCCCGGCCCCCGCGTTCACCGTCGGCCATCCGCCGATCCAGTCCAGCCGGTCCAGCAGCATCGGCCGCTCGTTGATGCCGAACGGTTCGTCCAGGTACGGGTCGGCCCGGTCGATGGCGTGGTAGACCATCCAGTCCTGGCCGGCGAGGTCGGTCAGGAAGCCGTTGTGGCCGGTGCCGATCCAGCGGTTGCCGTTCTGGGTGAGCACCGGGGTGCCGCCGGCGCGGGAGACGTCCAGCCGGACCCCGCCGGCGTCGGTGAACGGCCCGCGCGGGCTCCTCGACCGTCCGACCTGGACGGAGTAGCCGGTGGCCGGCCCGGCGCAACAGTTCGCGGTGGAGGCGAAGAGGTAGTACCAGTCGTCGTGGCGGAGCACGTAGCTGCCCTCGAACTTGTTGTCGATCGCGACCAGGGTGGCGCGCCCACCGCCCGCAGCCCGTCGGCGGAGCAGCTCGGTGACCGAGATGCCGCCGTAGTAGCTGCCGTAGTAGAGGTATTTCTTCCCCGGTCGACGTCGGTGAACTGGCTCGGGTCGATGGTCCACAGCCAGCCGCCACCGCCGCCGGGGCGCGGGGCGACCACGGCTCCCGGGTCGAAGGTCCACGGGCCGGTCGGGGTGGGGGCGGTGGCGGCGCCGATGGCGAAGTCGCCGCCGTCGGGGGAGGCGGTGGTGTCCGTGACGGTCACGTACATGACGTACCGGCCGTCGAGGAAGCGCACGTCGGGTGCCCAGAACGCCGCGGCGGGGGCCGCGTACGGCGGGCGCTGGTCCGGGCCGAAGGCGTCCCCGACGAATGTCCAGTCGACCAGGTCGGCCGAGCGGAGGGTGGGGACCCGATGGGCCTGCTTCTCGCCCTCGCGCAGCGGATCGCTGGTGCCGTAGGCGTACCAGAGACCGTCGGCGCCGCGGACGATCACCGGGTCGGCGAAGGTGTCGGCGACGTCTGCGGAGATCGGGTTTCGGTAGCGGCCGGCGGAGTCGGGTCCGGCGGCGGCGGGCGCGGACGCCGTCGCCGCCAGAACCAGACCGAGTACGGCGGCGAGGGCGCCGCCGCGGTGAAGGTGTCCCATCAGACCTGCCTCGGGAGTTGGCGATGTGTCGACAAGGGTCACTGCGCTGCCACCTGTCTACAACGTTAGATACAACGTTGTAAAGAGCGGCGGCACCGGTTGGCCATCGCCGAACCGTCCCCGTGCGAGCATGGGTGCGTGACCGCAGTTGCCACGGACGGCCGAGGGATCGCCGACCTCGCCGCCCTGCTCGCCGACGGCACCCGGGCGAGCTTCTGTCTCGCGCTGCTGGACGGACGGGCCTGGACGGCGGGGGAGCTGGCCCGGTCCGCGGGGGTCGCGCCGTCCACCGCGAGCGACCACCTCACCCGCCTGGTCCGGGGCGGCCTGCTGGTGGAGGAGCGGCAGGGCCGGCACCGCTATGTCCGGCTGGCTCGGCCGTCGGTGGCCCAACTGATCGAGGACCTGGCCGGCCACGCCCCGCCGGCGCCGCGCCCCGGCCGACCCTGACCGCCGCCATCACCGGCGCCGCCCTGGCGTACGCCCGCACCTGCTACGACCACCTGGCCGGCAGGCTCGGGGTGCTGATGCTCGATGCGCTGCTGGCCGGCGGGATGCTCGATCGCTCGGGTGGGTTCGCGCTGACCCCGACGGGCCTGGACTGGCTCTCGGGGCTGGGCGTACCGGTAGAGCCGCTGCGCGCGGCCCGCCGGCCGCTGGTCCGCGACTGCCTGGACTGGACCGAACGCCGCCCCCACCTCGCCGTCGCGCTCGGCGCCGCCGCTGTGCCACCGCTTCCTCGATCTGGGCTGGACCGCACGCGGTACCGCCGGCGATCGACTGACCCCCGCTGGCGCTACGGAACTCGCGTCCGCGCTCGGGCTGGCCGCCGCCGACCTGGCACCGGCTCCGCCCCGGGACACTGGCGGTGGCCGCGCCTGACCGGAGGCGGCACGCGCGCTCGGCGCTGGAGACCGGCGAGCAGCCGGCGCGCCGAGGTCGGGTGCGGCGGTGACCGCCGGTGGTGGCGGACTGTTCGGCGGGCACCGAAGCGATCGGCCCCCTACCGTCGGGCGGTGACCAGTCCCTTGCCCGTCATCGCCCCCCGCCCCCGGGCACGCCGCCCTGCGGACCCCCCGGGTGCCCGACCCCGACCATGCCCGGCTGGACGGTGACCCGGCACGCCGACGTACGCACGGCGCTCACCCACCCCGCCCTGCGGGTGCCGGCCGTTCCCCAGGGGGACAACCCGGCACCCTGGCCTGGCTGCGCGGCACGGTGAGCCGGTTCAGCGCCCCGGACCGGCACCCGGCCCGCCGGCGGTCGGCGTGGCCGCCCTCGCCGGGCTGGACCCGGCGGAGCTGCGCCGCGATGCCGCCGCACTGACCGCCACCGCACTCGACCGGGCTGGTGACCGGCTCGACGTGATGGCCCGACTGGCGCGGCGCGTACCGCTGGAGGTGCTCGCCGCCCGACTCGCCGACGACCATGAACCTGCTGGCCGAGGTGCTCCGCCTCGACCCGCGCGTCCCGACCATCCTCGAGGTGAGCCCCCGATGACCGACCGTTGCGCCGCCTTCCGCGCCCTGCACCATGCCGCCCGGCCGCTGCTGCTGCCCAACGCCTGGGACCACGCCTCGGCGGCGGCGCTCGCCGCGGAGGGGCATCCGGCGATCGGCACCACCAGCCTCGGCGTCGCGGCGGCGAGCGGCAAACCCGACGGCGCGGCGGCGACCCGGGGCGAGAACCTCGTCCTGGCCAGGCTGGTCGCCCGGCTTCCGGTGCTGCTCAGCGTGGACGTGGAGGCCGGCTTCAGCGACGACCCGGGGGCGGTGGCAGCGTACGTCGCCGAACTGGCGGCGCTCGGCGTGGTCGGCGTCAACGTCGAGGACGGCCGGACCGACGGGACGCTCGCCGAACCCGGGGTGACCGTCGCCAAGGTCGCCGCGATCAAGGCGGCCGTGCCGGAGCTGTTCGTCAACGCGCGTACCGACGCCTGGTGGCTCGGCGTCCCCGACCCGCTGGAGCAGGCCCTACGGCGGACGCGCGCCTACCGGGATGCCGGGGCGGACGGCATCTTCGTCCCGGGCGCCCCGGACGTCGCCACGATCCGGCTGCTCGTCGGGGAGATCGCGGCACCGCTGAACGTGCTGTACACACCCGGCGGGCCGGATCTCGACGAACTCGGTCGGCTGGGCGTGGCGCGGGTCAGCACCGGGTCGCTGCTGTTCCGGGTGGCGCTCGCCGCAGTGACCGGCACAGTCGACGCCATCCGCTCCGGCGCCGCGCTCGCCGTCGAACCACCGTCGTACGCGCAGGTGCAGCGGCTCACCGCCGCGGGCGGCCGGTGACGGTTCGTCCAGTTGACGATCTCTCCGCCCTAGAGGACGGAGATTCCCTCCACGCTGCGGGTGGAACAAGCGGCGTCCGGGTGGATTACCGCTTCGCCGCGCGGTGCCACCATCGCTGGTGGTCTTACCTGCGCTCCACGGTCGTTTAGGCTCTCGGCGCGTCCCGCCGCGAGCACGTTCATGGCCGCGTTGACGTCCCGGTCGTGGGCCGACCCGCAGGGGCAGTTCCACGCTCGGACGTTGAGCGCCATCTTGTCGTTGATCCGGCCACAGTCCGAGCACATCTTCGTGCTGGGGAAGAATCGATCTACCCGGCCGAATGCCCGCCCGTACCGGGCGGCCTTGTACTCCAACATGCCGGTGAAACTTGCCCAGCCCGCATCGTGCACGCTCTTGGCGAGCCGGGTCCGGCCGAGACCGACGACGCACAGGTCCTCGACGTACACCGCTTGGCTGTCGCGGATGATCTGCGTCGAGAGCTTGTGCTGCCAGTCTCGCCGGGTGTCGGCCACTCGGGCGTGCGCCCTGGCGACCTTCACGACGGCCTTTTTGCGGTTCTGACTGCCCCGCTGCTTGCGG
>JAEVHO010000456.1 GCA_016802835.1 Micromonospora sp. ATA32
CGCAGCCCTGGGTACCGCCTACCTTCAGATCAGGGTCGAGGGGCGGGACACGGCATGGCAGACGGGCGAGACGGTGCGCAGCCACGGCGGACGCGGGGACAGCGTGCCTCCGGGCCGCGACGGCGCCGCGTGCGGCCCGGGCCGAGGCCGGGGCCAACGGCGCCGCTCGTGGGCCGGGGGCGATCCCCGAGTGCGTGGAGAGCCCGGCACGTCCTGCTCCGCCCAGCCACCCCCTTACCCGCTGGCTGTTCGAGCACCGGGTGCAGCCGGTCGGCCCGGAGGCGCGGGAGCCGGAGGACAGGACGCACCCCTGGTGGAAGGTGATGTGCCTGACCGGCGTGGACTACTTCTCCACCCTGTCGTACCTGCCCGGCATCGCCGCGCTGGCCGCCGGGGCGCTCTCCCCGCTGGCCACGCTGCTGATCGTGGCGCTGACCCTGTTCGGCATGCTGCCGATGTACCGGCGGGTCGCCCGGGAGAGCCCGCACGGACAGGGCTCGGTGGCGATGCTGGAGCGGCTGCTGTCCTTCTGGCGGGGCAAGATCTTCGTCCTGGTCCTACTCGGCTTCGTGGCCACCTCGTGGATCATCACGATCACGCTGTCCGCCGCGGACGCCACGGTCCACCTGCTGGAGAACCCGTACCTGCCGGAGTCGTTCCCGCACGGCACGCTCGCCGCGGTGGTGGTGACCGTCGTGCTGCTGCTCATCCTCGGCGGCGTGTTCCTGCTCGGCTTCAGCGAAGCGGTCGGGGTGGCCATCCCGCTGGTCGCGGTCTTCCTCGCGTTGAACGCGGTGATCGTCGTGGTGGGGCTGGGTGAGGTGGCCGCCAACCCGGCTGTGCTGGGCAACTGGACCAGCGCACTGACCGCCCGGGGCAGCGGGCTCACGGACATTGTCGGACCCGCGGTGCTGGCGTTCCCGCTGCTGGTGCTGGGACTGTCCGGGTTCGAGACCGGGGTCAGCATGATGCCGCTGGTCGCCAGCGAGGGCGAGACCCCCGAGCAGCGGTTGGCCGCGCGCATCCGCAACACCCGCAAGCTGCTCACCACCGCCGCGCTGATCATGTCGGTCTACCTGATCGCGACCACCTTCGTCACCACGGTGCTGATCCCGCCGGAGCAGTTCCGTCCGGGCGGCGGGGCGAACGGCCGGGCATTGGCCTGGCTCGCCCACCGGTATCTCGGTGAGGGCTTCGGCACGGTCTACGACGTCAGCAGTGTGCTGATCCTCTGGTTCGCCGGCGCCTCCGCGATGGCCGGTCTGATCAACATCGTGCCCCGCTACCTGCCGTCCTACGGCATGGCGCCGGAGTGGGGCCGGGCGGTCCGGCCGGTCGTCATCGTCTACACCCTGATCAGCATCGTGATCACCATCGCGTTCGGGGCGGACGTGGACGCGCAGGCCGGGGCGTACGCCACCGGGATCCTGGCGATGATGTTCTCCGGGGCGATCGCCGTGACCATCTCGGTCTTCCGCGCCCGGCACCGGGGTGGCGCCGTCGGGTTCACCGTCCTGACCCTGGTGCTGCTTTACGCGCTGACCGCGAACGTGATCGAGAAGCCGGACGGCCTGGCCATCTCCGCGATGTTCATCGCCGGCATCATCATCGTCTCGTTGATCTCCAGGGTTTCCCGCACCACCGAACTGCGGGCCGAGCGGATCGAGTTCGACGAGCCGGCCCGCCGGTTCGTCGCCGAGAACCTGGCGCACGACGGTCGGCTGGACCTCATCGCCAACAAGCGGGACAGCGGCGCGGTGAAGGAGTACCGGCTCAAGGAGAAGGCGCAGCGGGTGATGAACCCCGTGCCCAGCGCCGCCGACGTGCTCTTCCTGGAGATCGACGTGGTCGATCCGTCAGAGTTCAGCCAGGTGCTCCGGGTGCGCGGGGAGGAGGTCGACGGCTACCGGGTGCTGCGCACCAGCAGCCCAGCGGCGCCGAACGCGATCGCGGCGATCCTGCTGGCGCTGCGGGACGCCACCGGCGTACGGCCGCACGCCCACTTCGAGTGGTCCGAGGGCAGTCCGATCGCGCACCTGCTTCGCTACCTGATCCTGGGCCGGGGCGACACCCCGCCGGTGGTCCGGGAGATCATCCGCAAGACCGAGCCGGACCCGGCCCGCCGCCCCGGCATCCACGTCGGCGGCTGAGGCACGAGCACTTCGCCCCTCCCACCCGCTTCCGGGAGGGCCGGCCGCGCTCTTTCGGGTGGCCGGTCGCGGCTCAGCCGAGGGAGCGCAGCTTCCCGGCGAGGTCGCCGGCGAAGAAGTCGAGGAAGCCGTCCGGGTCGGGGCCGGCGTTCTGCAGCACAATGTGGTCGTAGCCGGCGTCGACGTAGGTGCGGACCTTCGCCACGTGAACCTCCGGATCCGGCCCCACGGCGAACTGCCGGCGGATGTGGTGGCCGTCGACCCAGGAGGTCGCGGCGTCGAAGTTGACCGGGTTGGGCAGCTCGCTCATCACCTTCCAGCCGGTTATCGCCCAGCGGCTGGTCTCGAGCGCGGCCTGCACCGCCTGCTCCTCGTCGGTGGCCCAGGCCATCGGCACCTCGGCGTAGCGCGGGCCCCTGCCCCCGGCCTCGCGGTAGTGCTCGACGATGGAGGCCTTGGGCTCGGTGGCGAAGAGGCCGTCGCCCAACTCCGCGGCGGTGGTGGCCGAGGACCGGCCGCTGGCCGCGACGGCGATCGCCGGCGGCGTCTCCGGCAGGTCGAAGACCCGGGCGTCCTCCAGCTGAAGGTGCTTTTCCTCGTACGACTGATACCCGCCCCGCCAGAGCAGCCGGATGATCTCCAGGGCCTCGCGGAGCCGCTCGTGCCGGCCCCGGACACCGGGGAAACCCAGCCCGACCACGTGCTCGTTGAGCCGTTCACCGGCGCCGACGCCGAGGGTGAAGCGGCCGTCGGAGATGAGCGCCATGGTGGCCGCGGCCTGGGCGATGATCGCCGGGTGGTACCGGACGGTCGGGCAGGTGACCCCGGTGGCCAGGCCGAGGGTGGTGGTCTTCGCGGCGATCGCCCCGAGGACGCTCCAGGTGAACGACGAGTGGCCCTGCACGTCCAGCCAGGGGTGGTAGTGGTCGCTCATCTCCACGAAGTCGAAGCCGGCCTGCTCGGCGCGGATCGCCTGCCGGATGATCTCCTGCGGTCCGAAGCCCTCCGAGGCCAGCTTGTACCCGATCTGCATGCGGTTCTCCCGTCCGGTGTACGAACGTCGAAACCCCGCACCTTCCCGGGACGGACGCCGACAAACCTGCCGGCGGTGACGCCCCCCGCTTCCGACGCCGACCGCGGATGCCTGGTGGCGGGCGACAGCCAGCTGGTCGCCCGCGCCCTGATCACTACCGGACACGAGCGGCCGGCGCCGCACGAGCATGGCGCGGGCCGGATCGGCGCGTCCTACTTCGACGGCTGGGGAAGCGAGCAGTCGACCTTCGGGTTGGCGCCGATGTAGTTGAGCGGTCCGGCCACGATGGTGACCAGGATGGTGCCGGCCTCGGCGCAGTTGGTGTCGTTGTTGCTGTAGTAGCCGCGCTGGCCTGCGGCGATGGCACCGATGACGAGCCAGATGACGACGAGGACTCCAAATATCGACGTGCCGCGCATCGCTTCCTCCAGGGGGTTGTGGTGGGTCGAGGTGAAGGCGTTGTACCCAATCGCGATGAACGGCTAACGGCGTGGCCGATCATGTTCGCGAACCGACCGACCGGCGACCTCCGCGGTCTGGCCGTACGGGTCCGGATCGGCCGCCCGCGCCGAGTGCCGCCCGCGCGTTATCGGGTCGCCCGGGGTCCGGCCGTCGCGCGGCTGCCCGACCACCTCACCCAGCTCGACCAGGGCGTACGGACCACCCAGGTGATCGCGCCCGGCGTGGGCTGCCCGTCGAACGCCTTCTTCGCGCGGGCCGTCGCGGCGATCGGGGTGGATCACCTCTACATCACCTCGGCCAACCGGTCCCGCCACCTGACCGGCGCCGAGGGAGGAGCCGGCACGCTGCTGTCCTTCCACGCCCCCGGTGGCGCGGACGGCCGCCCGCGCCGAGTGCGCCCGCGCGTTATCGGGTCGCCCGGGGTCCGGCCGTCGCGCGGCTGCCCGACCACCTCACCCAGCTCGACCAGGGCGTACGGACCACCCAGGTGATCG
>JAEVHO010000457.1 GCA_016802835.1 Micromonospora sp. ATA32
GTGGGGGACCGTGGGGCTCGGGTCGGTGAGGCGCAGGTTGGCGGGTAGGCCAGTGACGCTGGCCTGGCCGGTGCGGTCGACCTGGACTCCGACCGGGGCGCCGGCGATCCGGAACCGGTCGACCGACAGCGCTCCCAGCTCCGCGCCGGCCAGCGGTCGCACCTCGACCCGCCCGGCGGGAACGTCCGGATAGAGCCCGGCGCCGGCCTGGAGCAGCAGCACCGCCGCCGCGGCCGACCAGGCCAGCAGCGGGGTGAGCGTGGTGGCGCCGATCATGGCCACGGCCCGCGGGACGAGCAGCAGGCCGGCCCGCAGCGGGGAGTGCCCCTCGACGAGTTGCAGGTACTGGCTGACCAGCAGGAACGTCCCGCCCATCAGCAGCCCGTTGAGCAGGAACCGCAGCAGCGCGGTGGTGAACGTGCGGCTGGCGAAGAGGCGTACGTCCAGCGGCCCGTGCCGTGGATACGGTCATGTCGTCACCGTAGGCGACCCCGTCCGACAACCGCCGCCGTCCGGTCGACCCGACCCGCGTACCGGTCGGCGCGGTCAGTCCGCGGCGGGCGGCTCGTCCAGCTCGGTCGGCCCGTCCTGCTCGACCCGCTCGGTCGGCACCGCCACGTGCAGCCGCAGCTGGGGTACGAGCATGTCGTCCACGTCCAGCGCCCGCGCCGCGCCGTCGCCCTCCCAGCCGGTGCTGGTGAGGAACTTCCGGGTCGCCTCGTCCCCCTCGAACGCCCAGGCCACCGCGCGGCCGAAACCGTCCTCCCGCCACAGGTCCACCGTGGCGGCGAGCAGCCGGCTGCCGTGTCCGCGCCGACCCCAGCGCGGCTCGACCAGCAGGTCGGTCACCGCCGCCACGCCGTCGCCCAGCGCCTGCGCCGGTTCACCCGGGGCGAGAGCCTCCGCGTCGGCCGGACCTGATGCGGCGAAACCCACCAGATACGATTGCTCGGCCTGTTCGACGGCGACCAGCACACGGTGGGCGCCGGAGGGCGGCTCCTGCACCGCCGCGCTCCACCGACGGGCGAGCCACGCCTCGTCGAGGTTGTCGAGCACGTGCCGGGGCAGGATCCGGCGATACGCGACCCGCCAGGTCGCGAGCTGGATGCGTGCGATCTCGCCGGCGTCCTCGGGACGCGCCGGGCGGACGTACCCGAGAGCCATGGCACGTGAGCCTACGCAGGGCGGGGGAGACGATGGTGGCGCAGGGTGCCAGGCGGACGTTCGGGCAGGTCGTCGGCGTCGCCGTGCTCGCGTGGCGGTGGCCGCGTTCCTCGCCGTCGCGGCCGTCCGGCACGGGTTCTTCGACCTCAAGGTCTACTACGGCGCGCTGAACTTCTGGGTGCACGACGGCGGTGACATCTACGACTTTCTCAAGTCCGGCACCCAGTACGGCTTCACCTATCCGCCGTTCGCGGCCCTGGTCATGCTGCCGATGGCGTACCTGCCATGGCCGGCGGCGATCACGGTCAGCGTGATCGCCAGCGTGCTGGTCGGCACGGTGCTGATCTGGTGGCTGGTCGACCCGATCTCGCGTCGGGCCGGCTGGACCCGCTGGTTCGCGTTCGCGGTGGCGCTCTGCCTGGTCGCCGCGTTCGAGCCGATGCGCGAGACGATCAACTTCGGCCAGGTCAACATGCTGCTGGTCTTCCTGGTCGCGGTGGACCTGCTGCGGCTGCTGCCGCGCGGCAGCCGGTGGGCCGGGGTGGGCATCGGGCTGGCCACCGCGATCAAGCTGACCCCGGGCATCTTCATCGTGTACCTGCTGGTCACCCGGCGGTGGCGGGCCGCGTTCACCGCGATGGCCGCCGCGGCCGGTGCGACGCTGGTCGCCGCCGCGCTCTTCCCGGACGCCTCCCGCGAGTTCTGGACCGAGGCGCTGTGGAACACCGGCCGGGTGGGTGAGCTGGCCTTCGTCTCCAACCAGTCGCTGCGCGGCGTGGTCGCCCGGCTCCAGCCGGAGCACCCGAGCACGCTGGCCTGGCTGGGGCTGGTCCTCGTCGCGCTGGCGGTCTGGTTCTGGCGGTCCCGGGCCGCGGTGGCCGCCGGCGACGAGGCGACCGGGTTCGCGCTGACCGGCGTGCTGATGTGCCTGGTCAGCCCCGTCACCTGGGTGCACCACCTGGTCTGGCTGCTGCCGGCGCTGATCCTGCTGGTGGACAACGCGATGGCCGCGCCCGCCGGCAGCCGCCGGCGCCGCGCCCTGCTGGGCTTCGCGATCGTCGGGTACGGCCTGCTGATCAGCCGGATCGTCTGGGTGTGGGAGCGGGACTTCACCGGGGTCGACGGCTTCCTCGGCAGCAACACCTACGTCTGGATCAGTGTCGCGCTGCTGGTGCTGCTGCCGATCCGGCGGTGGGCCACGCCGCCCGGCGACCCGTCGACCGGGCGGCCGGGATCGGCCGGGTCAGCCGTCGAGACGGCCGGTGTACCGCAGCTCGACCAGCCCGACCGGCGGGAGCCCGCCGGCGAGCGGCACGGGATAGGTGGAGCGCTCACCGTCCGGTGACAGCCCGGCGCGCTCGTAGAAGCGGCGGGCCCGCAGGTTGTCCTCGAGCACCCAGAGCCGGTACTCGGTCCAGCTCCGCCCCGCGAGGCCGGCGAGGGCTGCCACCAGCAGTTGTCGCGCCGTCCCGTCGCCCCAGTGCGCCGGCTCGACGTACATGGCCACGACTTCGCCGTACCGCGGGTCGAGGTCGCCCCGATCCTGGTTGTTGCGGTACGGCCCGAACGTGGTGAAGCCGGAGAGCTGGCCGTCGACCTCGGTGACCAGGGTGGTGAACGGGTGTTCGGGGTCGGCGGTGCCGAGGTCGCGGCGGCGCTGTGCCCAGGCCGTGACGTTGAGCCGCCGCAGCACCTCGTCGGGCATGAACCCGGCGTAGCCGGCCTGCCAGCCGTGGACGTGCACCCGGGCGATCGCCTCGGCGTCGTCGGGCGTCTCGCGGCGGATCGTGACCATGTGACCGTTCTATGCCCCGTCGGGGGTCGCGTCCAGCGTGCCGCCCCGACGTCGTACCGCTGAATTAGGGTGCTCGACGATGACCGCACCGGAATCGCTCTCGCTCGCCCAGGCCCGGCGGGTGGCGCTCGCCGCCCAGGGATTCGCCGACCCGGCGCCCACCGGCGTGCCCACCCGCCGCACCTGCGCCGGGTGCTCGACCGGGTCGGGTTGATCCAGATGGACTCGGTCAACGTGCTGCAGCGCGCGCACTACCTGCCGCTCTACAGCCGGCTCGGGCCCTATCCGACCGCCCTGCTCGACCAGGCGGCCTACCGCCGTCCCCGGGAGCTCTTCGAATACTGGGGGGCACGAGGCGTCGCTGGTCCCGGTCGGGCTGCACGCGGCGCTGCGGTGGCGGATGGCCAAGGCCCGCACCGAGTCCTGGGGCGGCATGCGGCGGATCGCCCAGGAGCAGCCGGGCCTGGTCGGCTGGGTGCGCGACGAGGTTGCCGCCCGGGGGCCGCTGACCGCCGCCGAGATCGAGCACGACGCCCCCCGGGAGACCGGCAACTGGGGCTGGAACTGGTCGGCGGTGAAGCGGGCGCTGGAGTTCCTGTTCTGGGCCGGCGAGGTGACCGCGGCCGACCGCACCACCTCCTTCGCCCGCCGCTACGACCTGCCCGAGCGGGTGCTGCCGGCGGCCGTGCTCGACGCCCCCACTCCGACCGACGCCGACGCCTGGCGCACGCTGGTGGCCGTCGCCGCCCGCTCGCTGGGGGTGGCCGCCGAGCCGGAGCTGCGCGACTACTTCCGGCTGCCGCTGGCCGGCGCCCGGCGCGCGGTGGCCGAGCTGGTCGAGGCCGGGGAGCTGCTGCCGGTGGCCGTCCAGGGGTGGCGGCAGCCGGCCTACCTGCACGCGCACGCCCGGCTGCCCCGCTGGGTCCGGGGCAACACCCTGGTCAGCCCGTTCGACCCGCTGGTCTGGGAACGTGGCCGCACCGAGCGACTCTTCGACTTCAGCTACCGGATCGAGATCTACGTCCCGGCCCCGCAGCGGATCCACGGCTACTACGTGCTGCCCTTCCTGCAGGGGGAGCGGTTCACCGCCCGGTCGACCTGAAGGCCGACCGCCGGGCGGCGTGCTGCTGGTGCCGGCCGCCTGGTGCGAGCCGGGCGCCGACCCGGGCGAGACCGCGCT
>JAEVHO010000458.1 GCA_016802835.1 Micromonospora sp. ATA32
GGGTGGGGGTGGGCTGCCGGGTGGATTTGACCCCCTTCACCACCTGGAGCATCGTCGAGGCGGTCTGGCCGCCCGGGCACTCCAGCTTGACCCGGTAGTTGCCCGGTCGGGTGCGGTCGCGGACCATCGGCGAGGCGGTCAGCAGGCCGCGCTGCGGTTGGACGGCGATCCGGCCGAAGGCGTCCGAGACGACGATCGCCGGCACCCGGTTGTCCCGGCAGCTGGCCCGGATGCTGACCAGGAAGTCGGGCTCCACGGTGCTGGGACTGACCTCGACGAAGATGAGGTCGGTGGGCGGCTGCTGGCCCTCGTCCGAGGATTGGCCACCGGGGGCCGGGGCCGCACCGGGCAGTGGGCCGGCGAAGGCCGGGGCCGCCGCCGACAGCGGGCCGGCGAAGGCGGCGAACGCGATCGCCACCGCCGCACCGAGGCGCGTGACCGACACCCTGACCCCCTCCTGGCGTCGCAAGGCGGTACCGGACAGCGCACCACCCTTCCTGCCGTACGGGATGAATCCTCTCACCCTCGGCCGCACATCACATCCGATCCGCCGGGACCGTCGCGTACGCTCGGGTCGCTGTGACCTCCACCGACCAGAACCCCGCCTCGGCGTCGCCGGCATCCGCGACCCCGATCCGCACCTTCCACCCGCGCCGCGGCCGGATGAGCGGTCGCCAGGTCGACGCGCTGGATCGGCTCTGGCCGGCGTACGGCTTCGACATCGCCGTCGACCTCGACGGACCGTTCGACCCGGCCGGGCTGTTCGGTCGCCAGGCCCCGGTGGTGCTGGAGATCGGTTCCGGCATGGGTGACGCCACGGCCGCAATGGCGGCGGACGACCCGGATCGAGATTATCTGGCGGTCGAGGTGCACTCGCCGGGAATCGCGAACCTGCTGGACCTGGTGGAACGGCACGGCCTGCGCAACGTCCGGGTGGCGGAGGGCGACGCCCTCGACCTGGTACGCGCCCTGCCGACCGGGTCGCTGGACGCGGTGCACGTCTTCTTCCCCGACCCGTGGCCCAAGTCACGGCACCACAAGCGCCGGCTGATCCAGCCGGAGCACGTCGCCCTGCTGCGCTCCCGGCTGGTCCCCGGCGGCACCCTGCACTGCGCCACGGACTGGGCGGAGTACGCGGCCGCGATGCGGCAGACGCTGACCGCCGACCCGGAGCTGGTCAACGCGCACGACGGCTGGGCGCCCCGCCCGGCGCACCGGCCGGTGACCAAGTTCGAGCGGCGCGGGGTGAAGGCCGGGCACGAGATCTTCGACCTGATCTACCGCCGCCGCTGACCGGCGACCACGACCGGGTATCCCGGCCGCCTGCGCTGACCCGCCGGGGCGTACCCGAGGGTGGTTGGCGGGGCGCGGAACCGGGACGCGCGGGACGACCCGCGCCCCCGGCGGCGGTCGCGGACGCCCCGGTTGGCGGGCGGGCCCATGATCCAGGCACGATGGACACGCTATGACGCTCACCGCCGCGCTGCCGACAAGCGCCGACCCCGATGCCCTCTACGACGCGTTCGCCGGCTGGGCGAAGGAGCGCGGTCTCACCCTCTACCCGCACCAGGACGAGGCGGTCATCGAGATCGTCTCCGGCGCGAACCTGATCATGAACACGCCGACCGGCTCGGGCAAGAGCCTGGTGGCCGTCGCGGCGCACTTCGCGGCCCTGGCCGACAGCCGGACCACCTTCTACACCGCCCCGATCAAGGCGCTGGTCTCGGAGAAGTTCTTCGCGCTCTGCGAGATCTTCGGCGCCGAGAACGTCGGAATGCTGACCGGCGACGCCAGCGTCAACGCCGACGCCCCGATCATCTGCTGCACCGCAGAGATCCTGGCCAACCTGGCGCTGCGGGAGGGCGCGCGGGCCGACGTCGGCCAGGTGATCATGGACGAGTTCCACTTCTACGCCGAGCCGGACCGGGGCTGGGCCTGGCAGGTGCCGCTGATCGAGCTGCCGCAGGCGCAGTTCGTCCTGATGTCGGCCACCCTCGGGGACACCACCCGGTTCGTCGACGACCTGACCCGGCGCACCGGCCGGGCGACCGCGACGATCCGCACCGCCGAGCGGCCCGTCCCGCTGCTCTTCTCCTACGTGACCACGCCGATGCACGAGACCCTGGAAGAGCTGCTGGAGACCAAGCAGGCCCCGGTCTACGTGGTCCACTTCACCCAGGCCGCCGCGCTGGAACGCGCCCAGGCGCTGATGAGCGTCAACGTCTGCACCCGGGCCGAGAAGGACATGATCGCCGAGGCGATCGGCGGTTTCCGGTTCACCTCCGGCTTCGGCAAGACCCTGTCCAGGCTGGTCCGGCACGGCATCGGCGTGCACCACGCCGGCATGCTGCCCAAGTACCGCCGGCTCGTGGAGACCCTCGCCCAGGCCGGCCTGCTCAAGGTCATCTGCGGCACCGACACCCTCGGCGTCGGCATCAACGTGCCGATCCGCACGGTGCTCTTCACCGGGCTGTCCAAGTACGACGGGGTGCGTACCCGGCTGCTCAAGGTCCGCGAGTTCCACCAGATCGCCGGCCGGGCCGGCCGCGCGGGGTTCGACACCATCGGCCGGGTCGTGGTGCAGGCCCCCGAGCACGTCATCGAGAACGAGAAGGCCCTGGCGAAGGCCGGCGACGACCCGAAGAAGCGCCGCAAGGTGGTCAAGAAGAAGCCGCCGGAGGGCTCGATCGGCTGGGGCGAGCCGACGTTCCAGCGCCTCGTCGAGGCCGAGCCGGAAGCCCTCACCTCCAGCTTCCAGGTCAGCCACTCGATGCTGCTCAACGTCATCGGTCGGCCCGGTGACGCGTTCGCCGCGATGCGGCATCTGCTCACCGACAACCACGAGGACGCCGCCGCCCAGCGCCGGCACATCCGCCGGGCTCTCGCGATCTACCGGGCGCTGCGGGCCGGCGGGGTGGTCGAGCAGCTCGACGAGCCGGACGAGACCGGCCGGCGGGTCCGGCTCACCGTCGACCTGCAGCTCGACTTCGCGCTCAACCAGCCGCTGTCGCCGCTGGCCCTCGCGGCCATCGAGCTGCTCGACATGGAGTCCCCGGCGTACCCGCTCGACGTGCTCTCGGTGGTCGAGTCGATCCTGGACGACCCGCGGCAGATCCTCTCCGCGCAGCAGTTCAAGGCCCGCGGCGAGGCGGTGGCCGCGATGAAGGCCGAGGGCATCGAGTACGAGGCCCGCCTCGAACTGCTCGACGAGGTGACCTGGCCCAAGCCGCTCGCCGAGCTGCTCGACGCGGCGTACGAGATGTACCGGCAGGGGCACCCGTGGGTCGCCGACCACCAGCTCTCCCCCAAGTCAGTGGTCCGGGACATGTACGAGCGGGCGATGACCTTCACCGAGTACGTGCAGTTCTACGGGCTGTCCCGCTCCGAGGGCCTGGTGCTGCGCTATCTCGCCGACGCGTACAAGACGCTGCGGCAGACCGTGCCCGAGGACGCCAAGACCGACGAGCTGGTCGACCTCATCGAGTGGCTGGGCGAGCTGGTCCGGCAGGTCGACTCCAGCCTGATCGACGAGTGGGAGCGGCTGCGCAACCCGTCCGATCTGGCCGAGGCGGCCTCGGTCCTGGACGACCGGCCGCCGGCGGTCACCCGCAACACCCGCGCCTTCCGGGTGCTGGTGCGCAACGCGCTGTTCCGCCGGGTCGAGCTGGCCGCGCTGCGCCGCTGGTACGACCTCGGCGAGCTGGACGGTGAGTCGGGCTGGGACGCCGACGCCTGGGCCGAGGCGCTGGAGCCGTACTTCGAGGCGTACGGGGAGATCGGGATCGGGCCGGACGCCCGGGGACCGGCGCTGCTGATGATCGAGCAGGGTCGGGAGCGCTGGACGGTCCGGCAGATCCTCGACGATCCGGACGGCGACCACGACTGGGGCATCAGCGCCGAGGTGGACCTGGCCGCCTCAGACGAGGCGGGAGCGGCGGTCGTCCGGATCACCGACGTCGGTCAGCTCTGAGGTCTCCCGCCAGGGGGGTCGCCCGGCTTCCGGCGGCCCCTCTTCTCGTCCCCCTTGCCGTTCCTAATGAGTTCTGGGAGTGAGCCATCCGGCAAACTCCTGGTGGGTAGGTAGCCGCCGGCAGATGAGCACTCGTGGTTCCTGGACGTTGAGTCCTGAC
>JAEVHO010000459.1 GCA_016802835.1 Micromonospora sp. ATA32
TACCAGAGTCGACCCTTTCGGCCCTAGCAAGCCTCCGCCTGATGAACCAACTGCCAAGTGCCCGAGGCCGTCCAGACCGAACACCCGGACGTCGAGACCCCCTTCTTGAGCCCCTCCAGGTCGTGCGGGTTGACCAGGTACGCCTGGGACAGCTCGGCGGCGGAGCCGGCGAACTCGCTGAGCAGCAGCGCCCCCGTCTCGTCCACCCGGGCCGCGACATACTCCTTGGCGACCAGGTTCATCCCGTCGCGCAGCGGGGTCACCGCCATCACGTCGGCCACCCCGTACAGGGCGGCCAGTTCGGCGCGGTCGAAGGGCTGGGTGAGGTAGTGGATTGCCGGCTCGCCGACCCGGCCGAACTCCCCGTTGATCCGGCCGACCTCGCGCTCGACCCGGTCCCGCAGGATCTGGTACTGGCCGACGCGCTCCCGGCTGGGCACCGCCACCTGCACCAGGACGGTGTCGCGGACCTTGACGTGCCCGCCGGCGATCAGCTCGCTGTACGCCTTGAGCCGCTGCTCGATGCCCTTGGTGTAGTCCATCCGGTCGACGCTCAGGATGACGTGCTCGGGTTCGCCGAGGTCCTGGCGCAGCCGCCGGGCCCGGGCGGCCACGTCGGGGCGGGCGGCGAGGGCCGCCATCTCGGCGGTGTCGATGGAGACCGGGAACGCGCCGATCCGGACCACCCGGTCGGCCACGCCGATCCGCCGGTCGGTGGCCGGCAGCTCCAGCACCTTCGCCACCAGCTGGGCGAAGTTGTGCGCCGCCTGGGCCCGCTGGAACCCGATCAGGTCGGCGCCGAGCATCCCGCGCAGCAGTTCCGCCCGGCGCGGCAGCTGCATGAACAGCTCCGGCGGCGGGAACGGGACGTGCAGGAAGAAGCCGATCCGCAGGTCGGGCCGGAGCGTGCGGAGCAGGCCGGGGACGAGCTGGAGGTGGTAGTCCTGCACCCAGACCGCGCCACCGGGCTCGGCGACCGCGGCGGCCGCCTCGGCGAACCGCTGGTTGACCCGCTGGTACGCCTCCCACCAGCCCCGGCGGTGTACCGGCTGCTCGACGGAGTCGTGGTAGAGCGGCCACAGGGTCGCGTTGGCGAACCCCTCGTAGTGGTCTCGCAGGTCGTCCGCGTTCAGCGGCACGGTGTGCATCCGTACGCCGTCCACGTCCGGCAGGGTCGGCGCCAGGCCGGTCCCGCCTGCCCAGCCGACCCAGGTCGCCGGGGTGTGCCGGAGCAGTGGGTGCAGCGCGTTCACCAGCCCGCCAGGGCTGCGGCGCCACTCGCAGGCGCCGTCCGGCGCCATGCTGTCGTCGATGGGGAGGCGGTTGGCGACCACCACGAGGGAACTCTGTCGCATCTCGGGCATTCCGATCAGCAGTGGACCGACCAGCACGAGGAGGGGATAACCGGTCAGTCAGGGGGGGAAGTGACGTACGGCGATATTCCTACTGCCAGTAAGTTACACCGCCGTGACGCGCGCGCCCCTGGGTCGCCGCCGTCCCGGGATGCGGGCGGAGGGCCGACATTGGGCCGTTCCACAACCCACTGCACCGGGGGTGACGTCCCGACCGGTCGACCGTTCGCGGGAATGCCGCCGTGATCGGGGGTGGCGCCGACGGTCAGACGACCGCGCCGTCGTCCGGGTCGTGGTCGTTGGTGTCGCCGGGCCGCAGCCGCCAGATGAGCGTGACGAAGCCGGCGAGGATGCCGGTGAACCCCAGCAGGGTGACCACCGACCGGTCGACGGGCAGCAGCGAGGGGGAGAGGAAGAGCACGAAGCCGACGACCATGGCCAGCACGCCGACCACCGCGTACTTCGAGATGCGGGGCAGCGGCGGTGGCGGCGGCGGGGTGTAGCCCTCCTCCGCCTCGTCGGGCAGGTCGGCGCCGAAGGTGTCCAGCCCGTCCAGCAGCGACGGCTCGTCCTGCCGGTTGCGCCCCACCGAGATCCCGGAGATGTCGGCGGCGTACGGAAGCCGACGGACGTCGGTGGCGGTCGGGCCGGCGCCGTCCTCCGTGCCGGCCCGGGTCACCGGACCGGCAGCCGGCTCGGACGGATCCAGCGGGGGGTCGTCGACGTCCTCCGCCGCCGGCCATGGATGCGCGCCGGGGGTCGGGGCGGTGTGGAAGCCGGCGACGATGCGGGCCCACTCGGCGTCGATGTCCGGGTCGCTCTCCCGGGGCTGCTCCGGGCTCGACTCGTCCGCGAGCTGGGTGAGGTAGTCCCGGGCGGTGGTGAGGTGGGACCGGTCCACGTAGAGCCGGTCGACCGGGCGGGCCGGGACGGTGGTGGTGCGGGTGACCGGGTTCAGGTCGGCGGAGGGCTGGAGGTAGGCGGCGATGCCACCGGCCGCGAGCACGTCGAGCAGGTGTTCGCCGACGCGCGGATCCACGTCGCCCGCGACGGCGTACTCGCTCGCGTCGAGCCCGTTGTCCCGCCGTCCCCGGCGGGCCCCACCCGCTGACACCGGACATCCTCCTCATCGCACCTCGCGGTGCGGCCACCTGAGCCCCCCGACGCCCCGCCCGAACGTCGTGCACTGAATCGTGACACGCCAGGGCCCGGTTCCGGGAGTGCGTTGTGGCGTGCCGCTCTCCAGGTTCGTAGGCTCATCCCCGACAGTCCCGCTCGCCCGCGGCGCCGCAGCGGGGTCGTCGGGCCCGCCCGTCGGGCCCGGTGCGCCCCCCGGCCGCGGTGGTGTCGCGGCCACCTCTCGGGAAGGACTTCGTTGCTGTACTGGCTGATGAAGTACATCATCCTCGGCCCGCTGCTGCGGCTGATCTTCCGCCCGCAGGTCGAGGGGCGGGAGCACGTGCCGGACACCGGGCCGGTGATCCTCGCGAGCAACCATCTCTCCTTCTCGGACTCGATCTTCATGCCGCTGATAGTCAAGCGAAAAGTCACATTCGTCGCCAAAGCGGAGTACTTCACCGGGAAGGGCATCAAAGGCTGGCTGACCAAGATGTTCTTCGTCGGCACCGGCACCATCCCGGTCGACCGCTCCGGTGGCCGCGCCGCCCAGGCCGCGCTCGACACCCAGCTGAAGGTGCTGCGGGCCGGCCACGTCGCGGGGATCTACCCGGAAGGCACCCGGTCGCCGGACGGGCGGCTCTACCGGGGCAAGACCGGGGTGGCCCGGCTGGCCCTGGAGAGCGGCGCGCCGGTGATCCCGGTGGTGATGCTCAACGCCGACGAGATCCAGCCCCCGGGGCAGCTCATCCCCAACGTCGCGCGGGTCCGGATCCGCTTCGGCCCGCCGCTGGACTTCTCCCGGTACGCCGGGATGGCGGGGGACCGCTTCGTCGAGCGCGCGGTCACCGACGAGATCATGTACGAGCTGATGGAACTCTCCGGCCGCGAGTACGTCGACATGTACGCGCAGAAGATGAAGAACCAGCAGGCCCGGGCGGAGCAGGCGGCGGCCGAGCCGGTGGCCGCCTGACCGGCCGGCTGCCGCCGTGCTGACCGGGCCGTGAGTGACCGCGGCCCGGTCAGTCGGCCGCGTTGAGCCGGAGCAGGCCGGGTACGCCGTCGCGGTCGGCGAACTCCCGCACCCGCTCCAGGATGACGGCGCCGTCGTCCGGCGCCACCTCGGTCACCGTGGCCACCGCGAGCGCGGCGGTGATCATGTGGTCGGTCACGTCCGACATCCGCGCGTAGCTCTCCGCCGCCGTCCGGAACAGCCGGGCGGCCTCCCGGGCGTCGCCGTCCTGCCGTGCCAGGACGGCGTCGGCGACCTGACCGGCCGCCCGGGCCCACGGCGTCACCCGGGGCGCCCGGCGCAGCAGGTCCCGGACGAGCCGGGCGGCGTCCCCGCCGAGCACCGCGGCCACGTGGCCCACCGCCGGCACCCACTCGGCGAACGGGATCATCCTGGTCCGCCGCCAGTCCTCGTCGAGCTCCACCAGCAGCCGGACGGCCTCGGCGCGGCGCCCCTGCACCGCGCGGCAGAGCGCGGCGTGCGCCAGCGTCGAGCGCAGCACCCGGTGGAAGCCGCTGCGCCGGGCCGCCGCCAGCGCCTGCTCCACGAGCGCGGCGGTGATCATGTGGTCGGTCACGTCCGACATCCGCGCGTAGCTCTCCGCCGCCGTCCGGAACAGCCGGGCGGCCTCCCGGGCGTCGCCGT
>JAEVHO010000460.1 GCA_016802835.1 Micromonospora sp. ATA32
CCCCGGGCGCAGCACGGCCAGCCCGTCCGACCCGCCGTCCAGCGCCACCCGGCGCCTCGTGCAGCCGCGCCTCGGGCGGCATCAGCGCCATCGCCGCCGTCGGCACGTACGGGGCGTTGGGCGACCACCAGGTCCAGCCGGCCCCCGCCACCGCGCGGGCAGCGGGTCGAACAGATCGCCCTGAAAAACGGGCACGCCCAGGTCGGCCAGGTTACGCCGGGCGCAGGCGACCGCGGTCGGGTCGACGTCGGCGGCGGCCGACCAGCGCGGGGTGACCCGACGCGCCAGGGCCAGGGTCGCGGCGCCGTGCCGCAGCAGAGCTCCGCCACCGCCGGCTCCGCGCCGACCAGCCGGGCGGCGGTCTCGACCAGGAGTTCGGTGCGTCGACGGGGCACGAACACCCCCGGGTCGACGGCGACCCGAAGGCCGCAGAACTCGGCCCAGCCGAGCAGGTACTCCAGGGGTTGACCGTCGATCCGCCGGTCGGCCAGCGCGGTCAGCGCGGCCGGTGAGTCGGCGGCGGCGATGAGCAGTTCCGCCTCGTCCTCGGCGTAGACGCAGCCGGCGGCGCGCAGCCGCCGAATCAGGGCGGGACGGTCGGGTGGGAACGCGGATGATGCCATGGGAGCCTCCGGGAACGCTCGTCGGCGCGCTCCCGAGTCGGCTACCGCCGAGGCGGCAGGGGGACGGGAGAAAGCGCCGGTCCTGCTGTCTGGTGGATCGGACTCACCTCCTCCGGTCGGGGCCCGCGTCGGGCGAAGGTCACCATAACTCAGCGGTCGACGGACGGACCGGCCGGACCGGCGGCGTCGAGCGCGGCGGCGATGTCGGCCACCAGATCGGCCGGGTCCTCGATCCCGCAGGAGAGCCGGACGAAGCCGGGCGCGGTGTCGTCGCCCCACTGGGCCCGCCGGTCCGCGGTGGTGTGCAGGCCGCCGAACGAGGTGGCCGCGGCGACCAGCCGCGCGGCGACCAGGAACCGGCCGACCCGGTCAGCGCCGCCGAGGTCGAACGAGAGCACCCCGGGCATCCGTCGCATCTGGACCGACGCGACCGGGTACGCCGGATCGTCCGGCAGCCCGGGCCAGCGCAGACCGTCCACGTCGGACCGGCCGGCGAGCAGCGCGGCGACCGCCTCGGCGTTGGTGCTCTGCCGGGCCAGCCGCAGGTCCAGGGTGGCCAGCGACCGGTGGGCCAGCCAGGCGTCGAACGCGCCGGGGACGGCCCCGGTGGTGGTACGCCACGCGGTCACCAGGTCGAGCACCGCGGCCGAGCGGCTGGCGACATAGCCGAGCAGCAGGTCGGAGTGCCCGGTCAGCGCCTTGGTGCCGGAGGCGACCACCAGGTCAGCGCCGAGGTCCAGCGGGCGCTGCCCGAGCGGGGTGGCGGTGGTGTTGTCGACCGCCACCAGGGCGCCGGCCGCGTGTGCCCGGGCGGCCAGCGCGGCCACGTCGACCACGTCCAGGCCGGGGTTGGCCGGGGTCTCCAGCAGCACCAGGCGTACGCCCTCGAACGACGGGTACGGCCCGACGGTCGGCGCGAAGACGACCCGCACCCCGATTCCCGCCAGGGTGTCGGTGGCGAACGCCCGCACCGGGAAGTACCCGTCCGACGGGAGGACCACCGCGTCGCCGGGGCGCAGCACGGCCAGCAACAGCCCGGTGATGGCGGCCTGCCCGCTGGCGAAGACCCGGCAGTCACCGCCCTCCAGCTCGCCGATCGCCGCCTCCAGCAGCCGACGGGTGGGGTTGTCGGGGCGGCCGTACCCGTTGGCCGCGGCCGACGGCCCCTGCCACGGGTCGAGGTGGTACGGCGCGGCGAAGACCGGCCCGGGCAGGAACGGCTCCCCCGGCGCCGGCTCGGGCAGCCCGGCCCGTACGCACCGGGTGCCGTCGTGGTCCTGCTGGTCCGTCACCGTCGCCTCACTCGTACGACTCGGGCTTCGCGGTCCGGCTCATCAGGGCGTCCACCGCGAGCCGCGGGTCCATCCCCTCGTGGCAGATCCGCTCGATCTGCTCGGTGATCGGCATCTCCACCCCGTGCGCCCGGGCCAGGTCCCGGATGGCCAGGCAGCTCTTCACACCCTCGGCGGTCTGCCGGGTGGCTGCCTGCGCCTGCTCCAGCGTCTCCCCCCGCCCCAGGTGTTCGCCGAACGTGCGGTTGCGGGCCAACGGCGAGGAGCAGGAGGCGACCAGGTCGCCCATCCCGGCCAGCCCGGCGAAGGTGATCGGGTCGGCGCCGAGCGCCACGCCCAGCCGGGCCGTCTCGGCGAGACCCCGGGTCATCAGCATCGCCCTGGTGTTGTCGCCGAAGCCCATCGAGGTCGCGATGCCGTACGCCAGGGCGATCACGTTCTTGACCGCCCCGCCCAGCTCGCAGCCGATCACGTCGTCGTTGGTGTAGGGGCGGAAGTACGGCGTCCGGATCGACGACTGCACCAGCGCCGCCCGGCGGGCGTCGGTGCCGGCGACCACCGTCGCGGCCGGCTGCTCGGCGGCGATCTCGGGAGCCAGGTTGGGGCCGGAGACCACCACCACCTGGTCCGCGGTCACCCCGGCGGTCTCCACGATCACCTCGCTCATCCGCCTGGTGGTGCCCAGCTCGATCCCCTTCATCAGGGAGACGAGGGTGGCGTCGGGGGCGAGGTGGCCGGACCAGTCGGCGAGGTTGCCGCGCAGGGTCTGCGACGGTACGGCCAGCACCACCACCTCGGCACCGGTGATCGCCTCGGCGGCGTCACCGGTCGCGGTGACCAGCTCGGGCAGGAGCAGCTCCGGCAGGTAGTCCGGGTTCCGCCGGCGGGTCCGGATCGCCTCGGCCACCGGCCTGCGCCGGGCCCAGATCGTCACGTCCCGGCCGGCGTCGGCGAGGATCTTGGCGAAGGCGGTGCCCCACGAGCCGGCCCCCAGCACCGCGACATGCCCGCTCATGCCGTCGCCTCCCTTCGGTCGGCGACGACACGAGGCTCGACTGCACCGTGCCCGTTGATTCGCTCGCTCCGCTCGCTCATGCCGCACCGCCCTGCCGCTCGACACCCGGGCGGCCCGGACGCTCCCAGAGCGGCGGCGGGGTGCCGCCCCGGATGTCGGCCAGCAGGTCCCGCAGCCGCAGCATGATCGCCTCGGTCATCTCCTCCAGCACCTCCCGGCTCGGCGTCGCGCCGGCCCAGGCGCTCAGGTCGACCGGCGGGCCGGCCACCACGGTCGCCGGGATCCGGGGCCGCAGGCTCAGCCGGGTGGTACGCGGGTCGAAGATCTTCTCCGGGCCCCACATCGCGACCGGGATCACCGGGGCGCCGGTGGCCAGCGCGAGCCGGGCGGCGCCGGTCTTGCCCCGCATCGGCCACAGCTCGGGCTCGCGGGTGATGGTGCCCTCCGGGTAGATCACCACGGCACCGCCGGCGTCCAGCGCGGCGACCAGGGCGTCCAGCGACTTGACCGCGTCGACGGTGCCCCGCTCGACCGGGATCTGCCGGCACCGGTGCAGGATCCAGCCGATCACCGGGACCCGGAACACGCTGGCCTTGCCGAGGTACTGCGGCCAGCGGCCGGAGTCGTAGATGAAGTGGGCGGAGACCAGCGGGTCGGCGTGCGAGATGTGGTTCGGCACGATGATGATGCCGCCGTCGCGGCGCAGGTGTTCCATGCCATGCCAGGTACGCCGGGTCCAGACGGTCATCACCGGCTTGACCAGCAGCACGGCGAACCGTTGCCAGAAACCCAGCCTGCGCCGTGTCACCCTGCCTCCTCGTTGCCCCGGACCCGCGCCCCGCACCCGCCGGTGCGGCCCGCAGCGAAATCATGCCTGCTCGCCCCGGGTACGGCCAGTGAGGGTACCGCCGCCCGACTGGCAGGATTGTGCTGTGCGTCAGCCGACCTGGACCGTGGTGGTGCCGGTGAAGCGCCTCGACGCGGCGAAGAGCCGCCTGCGGGGCGCGCTGCCGGCCGTACCCCATGAGGAGCTGGCGCTGGCCCTGGCGGCCGACACGGTCTGGGCGGTGCGGGCCTGCCCGGCGGTGGCCGAGGTCCTGGTGGTGACCGCCGACGCGCGGGCGGCGGCGGAACTGGTCGCCGCCGGCGTCCGGGTGGTAGCGGACATCCCGGACGCCGGGTTGA
>JAEVHO010000461.1 GCA_016802835.1 Micromonospora sp. ATA32
AGATCATCAGAAGTCGCGCTCGTCCCACAACTCCAACCTCGTCCGGTCCCCAACACGGACAGAACGTCTCAAGCCGGAACAACGCCGGGGCCCTGGGCCCTGCCCTGGTCGGTCAGCGTGGCACTGCTCGACCAGAAATCAAGGCTCTCGAAGCACAGGACGAGCCCGCGCCCGACACAACTCCTACCGTGTCAAACGATCCACAGACAAGATCATCCGTGATGCGGGACCTCCCATCCTGGCCTGCCCGAAAGGCCTTATCTGAGCGGCATTGGGGCTTGACGGATCGTCGAACCTAGAGTCGCATTTTCGACAAGACCACTTTGTAACGGCTACGGCGTTCCTACGATGCAAGCGGCGAACGATCGTCTCGGGAGTCGCAGTCGCCACTCCTTCGAGCCGACCCTCGTCGCCCCGGCTCGGCGGAATCCTTCCGCTCTCGGCTCGAGCTCGGCAAGGTGAGCGGTCAGGAGTGCACTATGGGTGACCCAGCAGCCAGCATCACCCCGGAAGCCGCAACGAACAACTCATTCCTCGGCTTCGGCTTCAACGTCTTTGGCACCACCAACCTTGCCACCAGTACCACGCTCTCCCTCGTCAAGACCACCCTGGTTGCCCCGGACGACAACGTCGTGATCAGCCCCGTCGAGGAGAAGCCCCAGTTCCGCAGCTACACGTTCAACTCCCGCGACGAGGTCACGGAGCACTTGGCCGCCTCCGCACAGCTCAGCTACTCCGGAGTCGTGTTCTCCGGTGAGTTTTCCGCCAAGTACCAAAGCGACACCAGCAGTGACACCCAACAGTCCTACGGCTTGTACGAAGCGAGCCGTCCACTGTCGCTGTCGCGCCTGGCCGATTTGGGCGTCGATCAGCAGGCATCCACCTTTTTCTCCTCCAACGACGTGACGAATCTGCCCGACACGTTCTCAGCCGATACCGCCCAACAGTTCTTCCGCATTTTCCGCCGCTTCGGCACTCACGTGGTCACTGAGGTCACGCTGGGTGGCAGGCTCACCGCTCACACCACGTCCTACCTCTCCTCGTCCATGGACTCCAAGACAGCCGCGATGAACATGTCGATGGAGTACGACGCCCTGTTCTCCTCCGGATCGGCCCAAGCCCAGGCTGAATGGTCCAAACTCGGCCAGTCCTGGACCAGCCAACGCGCCATCTCCTTCGAGATCGCAGGAGGAGATCCATCCCCGCTTGCTGGCTTTGCTCCGGCGTACAACGCGTCCGCAGGCAACCTGGTCGCCAACTGGATGTCGTCGGTACCTGCAGCCCCGGCCGTCGTCTCATACGCCCTGTCGCCGCTGTCGATCCTGTTCGACGGGCCCACCGCCGACGCAGTAGACAAGGCGATCGCGGCCTACCTCGGCGCCCTCATCCGCGTCGAAGCTTGGGCTTCCACCTACCCCCGCTCCGGACCTCTCATCACCCAGCGCTCCTCATGCATGGTGACGCTGCCAGGGCAACTGCCCCAGTTCGAGCCGCCCTGGTCTCCTCCGGGACCGTCCTCGGACAACACGGGGGGAGTCACCGCCGGCTCTGCCCTCACCAGCAGCAACGGGACACGCACGCAGGCCGCGACCGCGTCGGGCTTCATCACCGAACAGACCGCCGAGCGGGCCGCCGACACACTCCTCTCTCCCATCGACGACGGCGTCCAGGGCTCTTTTAGCGAGCCGAACTGGTTGTGGGTCGCCCTGCTAGACCCTGACGCCCCGGACTTTGCCAAGGCTGCCCTGAACAAGTTGTACTACCTCAACAGCAGCACCCTGTTCGACACCTCGAGACAGATCGACGCGGACGTGACCACGGCGCGCGCCACCATTCACAGTCCTCTCGTCACCATCTGCGGCGTGCTCGCGAACACCCAGGCCGCAATCTCGGGCTCCACGGCACTCGAGATGCCCCCGACGCTGCGTGAGCTGGTCAACGAGTGCGGGTTCGACCTCGAGGCCGCACTCACCCCGACCCAGCAGGTCATCGCGCTCGTCGGTGCCGCGGGCGCGACCTCCCCGGCGATCGTGACCGCCACACCTGTGAGCGAACTGCAGGCCACCGTGCCCACGGCGGCGGTCGGCCAGTACCTCGACCGCCGGCTCACCATGGTCGACGGGACCGGTAACACGCTTTCGCCGGTCACGTCATGACCCTCAACGTCCTGACCTGGAACAGTCAGGGAGACAGGGCCGACACGATGTGGCGGACCCTGACGCAGATGGGCAACCCAAACGTGCGCATTCCGCCCCCCGGACCGAACGTCATCCCCGGGCTAACACAGCAGGGAGCCACCCCGCGGGATGATTTGCTGATTTTCGTGTGCGAGGCCGGCACGCCGCCTTGGGTCAACTCGTCGGTCGACGTCGCGTGGGGCCACCAGTACACGTTCCAGTACGGGCATGGGCACCGGACTACCTGGATCAACCCCAGCCCGGCATCGGACGGCATCGCCGCCGCCATGGCCGAGTGGACCACGCGCCGCCGGGTCGCGGACGCCTTGTGGGTTCCATGGCAGAGGCGTGTCAACACCAACGCGACCCTAAGGTGCTCCCTGGCGCTGTACTGGTTTCCTGGTTCACAATCCACCCTGCGGTGCGAACTGGGAAGCCGCTCGTTCACCGACTATGGGGATGGGCGGCCCATGCTGACCGCGACGCTGCGCGGCTCCTTTGGGTCAGCTGCCATTCTCTTCGCTCACCTGCCGGCAAACCTGTACTCGGCATCTGCCGCGCTAACGAGCGTCGGGTCGCAGGCCGGCCAGGTGCTCGCACAGGGACAGCCCGTGATGGTGGCGGGCGACCTGAACATCGACGCATCCAACCTGAGCCCGTCGACGGTCCCATCGGGCTGGACGGCCGTCACGCCTGGCGTTCCCACGCAGGGGACGCCGCTGCGCCCCGACGGCGGTCAACTCGACTGGGGCATGGCCAGAGGGCTCAGCGCGGGGCAACCCACCGTGATGTGGACCTACACCGGATCGCAGCAGCAGGGTGTCCTGTCCGGGCCGTCAGATCACTCGATGCTCCGGTACGTGCTCTGACTCATAGCTCCGGCTCATCCTCCCGGCGGGGCTGAGAACCGGCCCAAGTCCCACCGCGACCCCGGCCGCGACCGCGCGCCACCGTACAAGGCGGCGCTTCGGTCACGGCCAGCGTGTTAGCGACCTCATCGCCGGCTACGACGCCGCCATCGTCAACGGCGACCCCATCCGGCAGTTGTATCCGGGCGCTGAAGCGGATTCGTGCGGCGGTCGAGGCGCGGCGCGACGACAACCTGCTCATCATGGCGCGCACGGATGTTCGCGCAGTCGACGGGCTGGCTGCAGCCGTCGACCGGGCGAAGGCGCTTGTTGATGCCGGAGCAGATGCGATCTTCCCGGAGGCGATGCGCGACTTGGATGAGTTCGCCGCCATCCGCAAGGCGGTGGACGTGCCGGTGCTGGCGAACATGACCGAGTTCGGGAAGTCGGTACTGTTCACCGTCGAGCAGCTAGAGGCTGTTGGCATTGACATGGTGATCTGGCCGGTGTCGCTGCTGCGGCTGGCAATGGGAATGGCGATGCGAGCGCTGGACGGGCTCGAGTCGACCGGCTCGTTCGAGGCCTTGCTAGGGCAGATGCAGCACCGCGCAGAATTGTACGAGTTGCTCGATTACGAGTCGTACGGGACGTTCGACGCGAGCGTCTTCAACTTTGGGACTGTTGGAAACACTGTATAGAGGCCATCGGCTCAGTTGATGGTCAGCCGATCGTCGGAGACCGAATCGGACCGCGGCTTGTGCGACGCACGCTGGTTCAGCCGCTCACTGAGTCAACCGGTGATTCCGACGCACCCCAGATCGACGTCCCGCCTGCCAGCCAACTTCTGCTTCACGGTTGCCTTCGCGAACGATATCGGCGTGTCGCCGACGGCGAAGATGTCATACGCCGCGTTGCCGGCCGGCCGTTCGACGTCGAGCGGGTGCAGCCCTGTACCGTGCCAAAACTCGTCGCACAGGGTGTGAGCTGCTGTTTCGCGACAATGACGCAGGATGGCAGGCGTGTTGGTTCGGCTGCTGTACCTGAGTGCGGTGCGGATGTTCGGCTGGTTGCCGCTGGCCACG
>JAEVHO010000462.1 GCA_016802835.1 Micromonospora sp. ATA32
GGTGAGGTACGCCGAGGCAGTGGGTGGGGGCGGCGTACCCGCAGGGGCGGCGGGACGCCGTCCGCGACCCGGGAGCTGCCAATGCGGATCGGGCTGCCAGGACCAGGCCGACCACCAGAACAGACGCACGACGGCAGCGACGGCAGCGGACGCCGGCGACCGGGCTGGACCGGGCGGCTACGCGTGGCGCTCCTACGGCGAGAACGTGGCCTGGAACCAGAAGACCCCGGCCGCGGTGATGGACGCGTGGATGAACAGCCCCGGCCACCGGGCCAACATCCTGAACTGCGGCTTCACCGAGATCGGGGTCGGCATCGCGACGAGCAACGGACCGTACTGGACCCAGGACTTCGGCACCCCGCGCTGAGGGCGCGTCGTCGGAGGGTACGCGCTCGTTTGACCGGGTGAGGTACGCCGAGGCAGTGGGTGGGGGCGGCGTACCCGCAGGGGCGGCGGGACGCCGTCCGCGACCCGGGAGCTGCCAATGCGGATCGGGCTGCCAACGTCCGCGGTGCGGGTCGGGCGGCGATCCTCCGCCGAGCGGATCGGGCGCCAACCGGCCGCAGCGCGGACCGGGACGCGACCGGCCCCCGCCGGGGAGTCGGGACGCGACCGGACGCCGCGCGGACCGGGGCGCCGCGGTCCGGGCGCGGGCTACGCCGGGCGCTGCCGGCAGCCGTCGCGGTCGCGCTGCTGACCCCCGTGTACGGCTGCCGCGTCGAAATCGCCCCACCGGGCGCGCCGACCCCGTGGCCGGCCGCGTCCGCCCGGCACTGGCAGTGGCAGTGGCAGCTCAGCGGGCCGCTCGACCCGACCGTCGACGCGGACGTCTTCCTGCTCGACCCGGTCCGCACCACCGCCGCCGAGACCGCCGACCTACGGGCCCGGGACCGCCGACTGGTCTGCCAGGTCAGCGTCGGCTCGTACGCCCGCACCGATCCGGACGCCAGCCGCTTCCCGGAGGCGGTACGCGGCCGGCCCGCCCGGTCCCCGGACACCCGCTGGCTGGACGTCCGGCAGTGGGACACGCTCATGCCGGTGCTGGCCGACCGGTTCCGGCTCTGCCGGGGCAAGGGCTTCGGCGGGGTCGCCATCGCCGACGCCGACGGGTACGCCAACCGGTCCGGCTTCCCGCTGGGCTTCGACGACCAACTGCTGTTCAACCGCCGGTTGGCCGCGCTGGCGCGTTCCCTCGACCTCTCCCCCGGGCTGGTCAACGACGTCGGTCAGGTCGCCGCGCTCGCCCCCGACTTCGACTTCGCCGTCAACGAGGAGTGCGTACGGCTGCGCCAGTGCGGCAAGCTGCTGCCGTTCGCCGACGTCGGCAAGCCGGTGTTCCATGTCGAGTACGCCGGCAGCGAGGCGGACTTCTGCGTGACCAGCGTCGGGTACGGCTTCTCCTCGATCCGCAAGGACCGCGACCTCGACGCCTGGCGCCTCTCCTGCCCCCTGGGCTGACCAGGGACCCGGACCGCCGCCGGTCCGGGCCCCTCGTACGGCGTCGGTCGGCGGGCGCCGACCAGTTCCGGCGACGGGGTGGGCGGGTCGGTCGGCGTCAGGGCCGGCCGGGCCCGCAGGAACCGGGGCGCCCACCAGTTCGCGTCGCCCAGCAGGGTCATCAGGGACGGCAGCGACGCCGCCGCCGACCGCGTACTCGACACCGGGGACCGTGCCGAGGGTGGCCGGGAGCAGGTCGTCGCGGAGCCGGTCCAGCGAGCGCACGCCGTGCCGTAGCCCGCCGTCGCGACGCGCCGACGGCGATCCGACTCCGGGTCATCCCCGGAGGGACCCCCGGGGTCGCGGCTGGCAGCGCGGGCAGCTGTACGACGAGCGGTTCATGAACGCCTCGCGACGGATCGGCGTACCGCAGCGACGGCACGGCTCACCCTCGCGGCCGTAGACGTTCAGCGACCGGTCGAAGTAGCCGCTCTCCCCGTTGACGTTGACGTAGAGGGCGTCGAAGCTGGTGCCGCCCTCCTTGATCGCCGCACCGAGCACGTCCCGGACGTGCCCGAGCAGGCGCGACGCGGCCGGACCGGTCAGCGCGTCGGTGGGGCGGGCGCCGTGCAGGCCGGCCCGCCACAGCGCCTCGTCGGCGTAGATGTTGCCCACCCCGGAGATCAGGGTCTGGTCGAGCAGCGCCCGCTTCACTTCGGTACGCCGCCGGCGCAGCGCCGCGGCGAAGTCGGCGTCGGAGAACTCCGGATCCATCGGGTCACGGGCGATGTGCGCGATCTCGGCGGGCAGCTCGGCGCCACCCTCCGACACGGACAGTCCGCCGAACGTGCGCTGGTCGACGAAGCGCAGCTCGGGGCCGTCGTCGGCGAACCGGAACCGGACCCGCAGGTGCAGCTCGTCGGCCGCCGTCGCCGGCTGGAGCAGCAGCTGACCGGACATGCCGAGGTGGCCGATGACGGCGTCCCCGCTGTCCAGCGGCAGCCAGAGGTATTTCCCGCGCCGGCGTGCGTCCAGCACGGTCCGGCCGGCCAGCACGTCCGCGAAGTGCCCGGCGCCGGGCTGGTGCCGGCGTACCGCGCGGGGGTGGCGGACCTCCACCGAGGCGATCCGCCGGCCGATGACCCACTGGGCCAGCCCCTGCCGGACCGTCTCCACCTCGGGCAGCTCAGGCACGGGGCAGATCCGCCTCGCCGGCCATCCCGGCGTCGACCGTCCGCTGCCGGCCGGCCGACCCGGCGGCGTCACCGCCGGAGGCGCCGTTCGGGCCGGAGACCAACCCGCCCGACGCGCCGTTCGAGTCGGCGACCGCGCCGGGGGGCGCCGTTCACACCGGCGACCTCGCTGGCAGCGGTTTCAGCCTGTTCCGCCTGCTCGGTGAGCATCCGCCAGGCCGACTCGGCGGCCCGCTGCTCGGCCTCCTTCTTGCTCCGTCCCTCGGCCCCGCCGTACCGGTTGCCGGCCACCACCACCCAGGCGGTGAAGGTCTTGAGGTGATCCGGCCCGGTGCCCTCGATCCGGTACTCCGGCACACCCAGCCCGAGGGCGGCGGTGAGCTCCTGCAGGCTGGTCTTCCAGTCCAGGGCGGCGCCCCGGCCGGCCGACTCCGCCATCAGCGGGTCGAAGAGCCGATGGATCACGATGGCCGCGGTGTCCAGCCCGTACTGGAGGTAGATCGCCCCGAGCAGCGCTTCCAGGGTGTCGGCGAGGATGCTCGCCTTGTCCCGGCCGCCGGTGCTCTCCTCGCCCTTGCCGAGCAGCAGGTAGGCGCCGAGGCCGTCCGGGCCGAGACCGCGGGCCACGTCGGCGAGGGCGCGCATGTTGACCACGCTGGCCCGCAGCTTGGCCAACTGCCCCTCGGGCAGGTCGGGGTGGTTCTGGAACAGCGCGGTGGTGATCACCACGCCGAGCACCGAGTCGCCGAGGAACTCCAGCCGCTCGTTGGTCGGCAGACCGCCGTTCTCGTACGCGTACGAGCGGTGGGTCAGCGCGCGCTCCAGCAGCTCCGGGTCCAGCGTCACGCCGAACGCCGCCTCTAAATGACCGACGGGGGAACGCCGCCGATTGTCGTTCGTCATGATGCCGTTACCTCGGTGTCGGTGGAGCGGTCGTTGCTGTCACTGTGGCCACCCGGGACCACGCCGTTGTCCGGGGTGCCGCCGCCGAGCAGGGCGGCGACGGTGTCGGCGGCGCCACGCCGCCAGAGGTGGGCCGCGAGGGCGATGCCGGAGGCGACGTCGTCGGCCCGGGCGGCGCCGTGGCAGATGACCACGTCCCGGCCACCCCGAGCAGCGCCGCCGCCCGGGGAGCGCCGCCGCTGGCCGGTGGCCCGCCCGCCATGGTGTACGCGCCCTCGATGGCCTTCAGCAGCACGTTACCGGTGAACCCGTCGGTCACCACCACATCGGCGCGCGTGCCGAGGGAGACGTCGTACCCCTCGACGAGGCCGACGTAGCGCGCGCCGCACGGCAGCGGCTCGTCGGCGAGCGCGGGATCGGCGCTCCGCCGGGCGCGGTCTCCCTTGCCGGCCTCGGTCCCCACGGACAGCAGGCCGACGCGGGGCTCGACGATGCCGTGCGCCGCCACGGCGTACGCGGCGCCGAGCACGGCGTGCCGGGCGAGGGTCGACGCCAGGGGCTCCAG
>JAEVHO010000463.1 GCA_016802835.1 Micromonospora sp. ATA32
CCGGCGGCATGGCGATGGGCAGCGGCAGGGTCGGGCGCTGGTCCCGGCGCACCGGCCCCAATCGCAGCCCCACCGGATCGGTAAGCGCCAGGCCGGGATCGAAGAAGCGCAGCTCGGTGCGGCCGAGCCGGATCACGTCGCCGTCGGTCAGGTGCTCGGCGCCCGAGATCCGGCGGTCGTTCAGCCAGGTCCCGTTGGTGGAGCCGAGATCCACCAGGCACACTCCCTCGCCGGTCCGCCGCACCACGGCGTGCCGGCGGCTCAGATGCGGATCATCGACCACGAGGTCCGCCGTCGGAGCGCGTCCGATGACCTGTGGGGCGGAGCTCAGCCGGAAGCTCGTCCCGCGCATCGGCCCGCCTGACACCGTCAACAACGGCATCAGTTCCAAAAAGTCCACCATGGACAGTCAGCTCCCCACCCACCGTCGCCCGCGGCGTCAGCCTGCCACCTCGCGGTCACCCTCTGTACCCCCACCCGGTCATCCCAGTGACCCCGGCCGGCCAACTCCCGTTCGCCGTTCGGTCGATAAAGCAACACCCAGGGAGCGGCGACAGCGCCCGTCGGCCGGCCGCCACCCACCGACCGACGGCAACCCGCCGGTTTCGCCCGACCCTCGACGTCGCCGCCGGTCGACGCCGTCCTGCCCGCGCCGCGGACCGGGGGCGAGGACGTGAGCGACGATCGCGACCCCTACCGGCGGGTAACCGTCGGGTCTAGACTTCCGCCATGACGGCTGTGCATGTCCCGGGAACCCCGATGATCGATGACGGTCGACTCGTGTCGACGAGCCCGGCGACCGGCGCCGAGGCCGGTCGGCTTCCGGTCGCGACCGCCGACGACGTACGGCGGGCGGTCGACCGGGCCCGCGCGGCGGGCGAGTGGTGGGCCGGGCTCGGTTTTACCGGGCGTCGGGAGCGGCTGCTGAAGTGGCGGAGTCTGCTCGCCCGACGGATCGAGGAGCTCGCCGAGCTGGTGCACACCGAGGGCGGCAAGCCCGTCGCGGACGCGATCGTCGAGATCCTCACGGCGATCGAGCACGTCGACTGGGCGGCCCGCAACGCCCGCAAGGTGCTCGGGCCCCGCCGGGTGCGCTCCCGGCTGATCCTCGCCGAGTTCTCCGCCCACCTCGAATACCAGCCGTACGGCGTGGTCGGCGTGATCGGCCCGTGGAACTATCCGGTCTTCACCCCGATCGGGTCCACCGCGTACGCCCTCGCGGCGGGGAACGCGGTCGTGTTCAAGCCCAGCGAGTACACCCCGGCGGTCGGGCAGTGGCTGGTCGACAGCTTCGCCGAGGTGGTCCCGGAGCAGCCGGTCCTGACCGCGGTGCACGGGCTCGGGGATGTCGGCGCGGCGCTCTGCCGCTCGGGGGTGGACAAGGTGGCGTTCACCGGCTCGACGGCGACCGCGAAGAAGGTTATGGCCGCCTGCGCCGAGACGCTGACCCCGGTACTGCTGGAGGCGGGCGGCAAGGACGCGATGATCGTCGACGCCGATGCCGACCTGGACGCCGCCGCCGAGGCCTGCGTCTGGGGCGCGCTGACCAACGCCGGCCAGACCTGCATCGGCATCGAGCGGGTCTACGCGGTCGACCCGGTCTACGACGCGTTCCTCGGCAAGGTGGTGGAGCGGGCCGGCCGACTGACCGTGGGCGCGGACGGCGCCGACATCGGCCCGATCACCATGCCGAGCCAGCTCGACGTGATCCGCCGGCACATCGAGGACGCGATCGCACGGGGTGGTCGTGCCGTGCTCGGCGGCCCGGCGGCCGTGCAGCCGCCGTACGTGCATCCGACCGTGCTGGTGGACGTGCCCGAGGACTCGGCCGCGGTCCGGGAGGAGACCTTCGGCCCGACGCTGACCGTCACCCGGGTACGCGACGCCGACGAGGCGGTGACCCGGGCCAACGCCCTGTCGTACGGCCTGGGTGGCTCGGTCTTCGGACGGCGCCGTGCGGTGGCGATCGCCCGGCGGCTGCGCTCCGGCATGGCCTCGGTCAACTCCGCCCTCACCTTCGCCGGGATGTCCACCCTGCCGTTCGGCGGGGTCGGCGACTCCGGCTTCGGACGGATCCACGGCGAGGACGGCCTGCGGGAGTTCGCCCGGGCCAAGTCGATCACCAAGCGGCGGGCCCGCTCGCTGCTGCCGTCGATGACCTTCGAGCGCACTCCCGCGGACGTGGCCCGGCTCGTCAAGGCGGCCAAGGTGATGTACGGCCGGCGCTGAGCCGCCACCTGCGCCGTCCGGCGGAACCGCCGCCGGGCGCGGCCCCTCCGTGGGCCGGGCGGGCCGGCCAGCTAGAACAGGGTCAGCTCGTCGCGCTCGATGCCTCGCAGCCGGTCGTAGTCGACGACCACGCACCGGATCCCCCGGTCGGCGGCGAGCACCCGCGCCTGGGGCTTGATCTCCTGGGCGGCGAAGACGCCGGCCACCGGGGCGAGCAGCGGGTCCCGGTTGAGCAGCTCGAGGTAGCGGGTGAGCTGCTCGACGCCGTCGATCTCACCACGCCGCTTCACCTCGACCGCGACGGTGCCGGACTCGGCGTCCCGGCAGAGCAGGTCCACCGGGCCGATCGCGGTCATGTACTCCCGGCGGACCAGGGTGAACCCGTCGCCCAGCGCGGTCGGGTTGGCGGCCAGCAGCTCCTGCAGGTGCGCCTCGACGCCGTCCTTGCGCAGACCGGGGTCCACGCCCAGCTCGTACGAGGTGTCCTGGAAGATCTCGTCCAGGGTGATCCGCAGCTCTTCGCCGGCCTTGTTGACCACCTTCCAGACGCCCGGGGCCTCCTGAAGCCGGCAGGGCGGGCTCATCCAGTTGAGCGGCTTGTACGCCCGGTCGTCGGCGTGGATCGACACCGACCCGTCCGCCTTCACCATGAGCAGCCGGGTGGCCAGCGGCAGATGTGCCGAGAGCCGTCCGACGTAGTCCACCGAGCATTTCGCAATCACCAGCCGCACCCGACGAGAGTAGCGGAGGCCCCGGCCGGCGCCAGCGAGCGGCACTGGCGTGCCGGTGCGATGCTGTGATCGTGTTCGAAGTCCTCACCGGTACCGGTCTCGCCGCCTCGGCGGGTCTGAACGCCTACATTCCGCTGCTCACCATGGGTCTGCTGGCCCGCTACACCAACCTGATCGACCTGCCGAGCGGCTGGCAGTGGCTCGGCAACGGCTGGGTGATGGTGATTTTGGCGGTGCTGCTCGCCGTCGAGGTCGTCGCCGACAAGGTGCCGGTGGTCGACCACGTCAACGACGTGGTGCAGACCGTGGTCCGGCCCACCGCCGGCGGGCTCGCCTTCGGTGCCGGCTCCACCTCCGAGACGGTCACCGTCAGCGACCCGGGGCACTTCTTCTCGTCCAGCCAGTGGGTGCCGGTGGTGACCGGAGTGCTGATCGCTCTCGGCGTGCACCTGCTCAAGTCCGCCGCCCGACCGGTGATCAACGCGACCACCGCCGGCTTCGGCGCGCCCGTGGCCAGCACCGCCGAGGACGCCACGAGCGTGGTGATGTCCCTGGTCGCGATCATCCTGCCCGTGCTGGTGCTCGCGTTCGTGGTCGGGCTGGCGGCGTTCCTCTTCTGGTTCCTGCGCCGCCGCAAGGACCGCCGCCGCGAGCGCCAGGCAGCCCGCGCCGCCGGCTTCCGGGTCTGACCGGTACGCGTAGACGCCGATGGCCGGCACCCTCGTGGGGTGCCGGCCATCGGTCGGTGTGTGGCTGTTCGATAGTCAGCTGAGGTCAGCTGTTCCAGTGCTGGGCGACGAGGTCGGCGGCCTGGGTCTCCCACTGCGCGTACGCGTCCGGGTACGCCGACACCTGCACCGTCTGCGCGGCCTCGGTCAGCGGCATGTCCTGCCACCCGTCGACCTGCTTCAACCCCTTCAGGTACGCCATCGTGGAGTACTCAGGATCGGTGATCTGCTCCGGGCTACCCCAACCAGAGGTGGGACGCTGCTGGAACAGACCCAGCGAGTCATGGTCGTTGGCGTCACCCAGATGACCCAGGTTCTCCAACTTCGACTCCTGCAGACTCGTACCAATCGCGATCACCGCAGCCCGCTCGTCCATCCCGGCCTTCTTCGTAGCCTTGATGATCGCCT
>JAEVHO010000464.1 GCA_016802835.1 Micromonospora sp. ATA32
GTCCGCGAGGGTCGCGGTGCCGAGCAGCGTGGCCAGCACGGCGAGGCGGCGACCCGGGCCGCCGTGCCACGCCCCGGGCCGGCCCCGTGACGCGCCGCCGCCCAGAGCGGCCACAGCAGGGCCGGGGTGGAGATGGCCAGGCAGGACAGGTAACGGGCGCTCTCCACCGGGGTCCGCCCGGCCGCGTTGCTGATCGCGTACGCGGCGAGGCTGGCCGTCGCCGCGACGACCAGGGCGAGCCGGACCGCCGTCCGGGAGCGACCGGCGCCGTCGGCGGTCGACCGGTGGGTGCGCAGGGTGTGCCAGGCGGTCAGTCCGGCGACGAGCAACAGGACGGGGAGGGCGATCGCCCACCAGAGCTGCCAGGTCGCGCAGTGGCTCGGCGAGCAGAGGCCCATTCCCATCGGCGGTCCGAGCAGCAGGCCGCCGTGCAGCCGGTCGGCCCAGGAGGCCGGCACGTCCGCGCCGCTCGCCGCGAGGACGGCCGAGAGCGGGTTCCGACCGTGTCGGATGCTGTGCAGCAGCAGCGGCGCCGCCCCGATGACGGCCGCGACCCCGAGCGCCATCCTGGCCCGGCCGAGGATCTCCCGCCGGTTCGCGGCCACCAGCACGGCCGCGGTGGCCAGCAGGTAGGGCAGCAGCAGCGGGTCGACCCAGATCGTCAGCCCGGCCAGCAGTCCCCAGGCCGCGTAGCGGGGCAGTCGACGGCCCATACCGCCGCCGGCCAGGTGCAGGGCGAGCAGGGCGAGCGCCACGCCGGCCGGGTTCAGCTCGGGGTAGCCGCCGCCGGCGATCAGCTGGTTCTTGACGATCCGGTCGGAGCCGAGTGCGAGCAGCCCGACGACGAGCAGCGTGAACCACCGGTCACCGGTGAGCCGCAGGGTCAGTCGCCAGATCAGCGCCAGGAACAGCGCGTACAGCGCCAGGGTGGGCAGCCGCAGCGCGAGCACCGACGGCCCGGCGACCGCGACGACCGGTGCGGCCAGGTACGCCTCCAACGCGCCCATGTACGACTGGCCGTAGAAGAAGACGGGGAAGTCCTGCCCCCGGGCGATGTGCATCGCCGCCAGCCCCATGGTCGCCTCGTCGCTGTTGGTGCGCGGCGCGTCGTGCAGCAGCAGGACCAGGCGGTACGCCACCCCGGCCAGCAGGGCGAGCAGGGTGAGCGCGCCGGCCAGCCGGGACCACCGGGGGACGAGTGGCGGGCGCGACGCGTCGCGCTCTGCCTGGCTTACCCCCGTGGTCATGGCCCAGATCATGACATCCGGGCACCGGGCGCCGGCCGGATGTGCCGGTTCGGAGCCGGGCGGCTGGTCAGCCGGCGGTGCCGACCGGGCTGCCTTCCCGGGCCTCCAGGGCCTGCTTGTAGAGCCGACCGGCCCGGTACGACGAGCGCACCAGCGGCCCGCTCATCACGCCGGCGAAGCCGATCTCCTCGGCCTCCTCGCGCAGCTCGACGAACTCCTCCGGCTTCACCCAGCGGGTGACCGGGTGGTGCCGGGGAGTGGGGCGCAGGTACTGGGTGATGGTGATCAGCTCGCAGCCGGCGGCGTGCAGGTCGCGCAGCGCCTGGGAGATCTCGGCCCGCTCCTCGCCCATGCCCAGGATCAGGTTGGACTTGGTGACCAGGCCGTCGGCGCGGGCCTGCCGGATCACGTCCAGCGACCGCTCGTAGCGGAACGCCGGCCGGATCCGCTTGAAGATCCGCGGCACCGTCTCGACGTTGTGCGCGAGCACCTCCGGGCGGGCGCTGAAGACCTCGGCCAGCTGCTCGGGGACGGCGTTGAAGTCGGGGATCAGCAGCTCGACGCCGCAGCCGGCCTGCAGGGCGTGGATCTGGCGGACCGTCTCGGCGTACAGCCAGGCGCCGCCGTCGGGCAGGTCGTCACGGGCCACGCCGGTGATGGTGGCGTAGCGCAGGCCCATCGCGACGACCGACTCGGCGACCCGACGGGGTTCGTCGGCGTCGAACTCGGCCGGCTTACCGGTGTCGATCTGGCAGAAGTCGCAGCGCCGGGTGCACTGGTCGCCACCGATGAGGAAGGTGGCCTCCCGGTCCTCCCAGCATTCGTAGATGTTGGGGCAGCCGGCCTCCTGGCAGACGGTGTGCAGCCCCTCGCGCGAGACGAGCCCGCGCAGCTGGGTGTACTCCGGCCCCATCTTGGCCTTGACCTTGATCCACGGCGGCTTGCGCTCGATCGGCGTCTCGGCGTTGCGCGCCTCGATCCGCAGCATGCGCCGCCCCTCGGGGGGCGACTGTCGCGGTGCGCGCAGCCTGCTCGGTCGTCGGCGCGGAGTGCTCGATCGTCACAAAACCGAGCCTACGCCCGACGGCGGCCGTCGATGTACGTCGGGCGACCGGCGTCACGCTGCAGAGGTTGTGACACCGGACACCGGCGGCCGAAAATGCGCGTCACACCCGGCGTAGATCGGTGCTAGCGTCTCCGGCAACAGCGACGACGGAGCCGAGTAGCGCACCGCCCCGCCAGTCCAGAGAGCCGCCGGTGCTGAGAGGCGGTCTGGCGCCGGCGCGTGAAGACCCTCCCGAGCTGCGGGAAGAACGGCGCGCCCGCGCGTCCAGTAGAGCCCGCCCGGCTGGCCCCGGTGAACAGGCGACGAACGAGGCTCCCGCTCCGGCGGGGGCGAAGGTGTGGTGGCACCGCGAGGTTCCCGCTCGCCCACACCTCTTTGGGGTCGCGTTGCGATTGACCGAGGAGGTAACACCGTGCAACGCATCCTGTCCCACCAGCTCCCTTCCCATCTCGGCGAGACCGTCCGGATCGCCGGCTGGGTGCACCGCCGCCGACTGCTCAAGTCGGTGGCCTTCCTGATCGTCCGGGACGCCGCGGGCCTCACCCAGGTGGTGGTCACCGACCCCGCCGTCCGCACCCAGGTCGAGGCGCTGACCGAGGAGACGGTCGTCGAGGTCACCGGCAGGGTGGTCGCCAACGAGTCGGCGCCCGCCGGGGTCGAGCTGACCGAGCCGAGGGTACGACCGCTCGGCGCGCCCGCCGTGCCGCCGCCGTTCGACCTCTACCGGCCGGCGCTGACCGCGAGCCTGCCGACCCAGCTGGACCACGCGCCGACCGCCCTGCGTCACCCGACCCGCTCGGCGGCACTGCGGATCTCGGCGGCGGCGGTGGCCGGCTTCCGGGCCGCCCTCGACGCCCGCGACTTCGTGGAGATCCACACCCCGAAGATCGTCGGGTCGTCCACCGAGTCCGGCGCGAACGTCTTCACGCTGGACTACTTCGGCCGGCCGGGCTACCTGGCCCAGTCGCCGCAGTTCTACAAGCAGCTGATGGTCGGCGTCTTCGAGCGGGTCTACGAGGTGGGGCCGGTGTTCCGGGCCGAGCCCCACGACACCGTCCGGCATTTGGCGCAGTACACCTCGCTCGACGCCGAGCTGGGCTTCGTCGCCGACCACCGGGACGTGATGGCGGTGCTGCGGAACACCCTCGCCGGCATGCTCGCCACGGTGGCCGACCGGGCCGGCGCGGCGCTCGGCACCCTGGGGGTGACCCCGCCGGCGGTGCCGGCCGAGATCCCGGCCGTGCACTTCACCGAGGCGCTGAAGATCGCCGGGGCGCCGGCCGACGAGCCGGACCTCGCCCCGGCGCACGAGCGGGCGCTGGGGGAGTGGGCGCGCCGGCAGCACGGCTCGGAGTTCCTCTACGTCACCGGCTACCCGATGGCGAAGCGGCCCTTCTACACCCACCCGGACCCGGCCCGGCCGGCCTACTCCAACGGTTTCGACCTGCTGTTCCGCGGGCTGGAGCTGGTCACCGGCGGCCAGCGGCTGCACCGGTACGACGACTACCTGGCGGCGCTCGCCGAGCGCGGCGAGCCGGTCGAGCCGTACGCCGGCTACGTGGACGCCTTCCGGCACGGCATGCCCCCGCACGGCGGCTTCGCCATCGGCCTGGAACGCTTCGTGGCCCGCCTCACCGGCGCCGCCAACGTCCGCGAGGTCACCGCCTTCCCGAGGGACCTGCACCGCCTGACCCCGTAGCCGCCCCGCCGCCGCGCCGCGCCGAACCCGGTCGGTGCGGCGGCGGGCCGGGCTCCCGGGCTACTCGGCCTCGAC
>JAEVHO010000465.1 GCA_016802835.1 Micromonospora sp. ATA32
CCGCACCGTCGCGGAACTCCCGGTCGAACCGTCTCCTCGTCTCAGCCATGACCATCTATCCCCTTAGGTCCGGCCTCCACGCTATCGGGGGAACCTCACTTCCCCATGTGGTCAGCTCTCCTGACCTCGGAGTACTACGGCGGCTCCGCCACGACCCGATACCCACAGCGGGCGTTGCGCCTGCCCGCCCACCGGCTGGCAACCGGCAGGTGAGGGCGGCATCGGACCGCTTCCCACGTTCACTGATGTCCGTTGCGTCGGGTGTCGGCGTCCGGCTATACCCCGACGGCATCGCCACCGGCCGCACATCGCAGTCTTGGCCGGGGCCTCCCGCCGCCCAAATCGCCGCGTACGACGGGGTGCACGGCCGGCTGCGGCAGCTCGCGGCCGGGCTGCGGTAGGAGCGAGCTGATGACTGCGTCGATCCCCCAGCTGCCGCTGCGCGACGAGCTGTTCCTGCTCGGCCACGACGACGACACCGGCCAGCCCCATGTGCACCGCCAAACCCTCGCCCTCGGCATGGCCGGCGCGGTCCTGATCGACCTGTTCCTGGCCGGCGGGTCACCCTCGACCCGAACGAGACGACCCGCCCGGCCTCCGTCCCGCAGCTTCGGCTACGCCTCGACCGGCCCGTGGGCGACCTGATCGCCGACACCGCGCTCGCCTCGATCCGCTACGCCCACCCCACCGCCGCGGTAAAGCCCTGGCTGCGGGGCTTCGCCGACGACCTCTACGAGCGCACCCGCGCCGGCCTGATCGCCGCCGGGATCCTGCATCACCACACCCGGCGCCGTCTCGCTGGGCTCATCCGCGCCGACACCTACCTGCCCACCGACACGAAGTGGACCGTGGTCCCCCGCGCCCGGCTGCGCTACCTCGCCGCCGGACGGGAGCCACCGAACAACCACACGGCCGCCCTCGCCGGCCTGGTCGCCGTCCTCGGCCTCACCCCACACCTCTACCTCGACGACGACACCACCGCACTCACCGCACGCCTGACAACAGTCGCCGACCAGCACCACCAGCAGGTCCGTGACATCACCGCCGCGGTCGACGCCGCCGTGGGAGACCTCACGACCGCCGCCTACCGCTGAACCCCACCGCCGGCACGCATCCCCGGCCGCAGCGGCAACGCTCAGTCCGAGGAATTTGCCCGCACTTACCGTCACCCACAACCCGTACGCCGGAGGCTCCGCTATGCAGGACGTTCCCCGTATCCGCGCCGCCCGATGGACAGACAAGGGCCCCGTCGCCGCCCTGATCGCCGACGCCATCAACTCCAGCACTCTCGCCGAGTGGCTCGTTCCCGACCCGCGGCAGCGGCGCCGCATCCTGGCCGACGTCCTCGAAATATGGGTGGAGCACGCCATGTTCTACGGCGACATCCACATCACCGACGACCTCAGCGCCACCACCGTCGGCTTCCACCGCTACCGCGCCATCCCACCGCCGGCCAACTACCCGGATCGGCTCACCGACGCCGCCGGCCCACACGCACACCGCTTCGACACCCTCGACCAGATCCTCACCGGCCAGCGACCCACCGAGCCGCACTACCACCTGGCCTTTCTCGCCGTCGCAGCGCGTGCTCAGGGCACCATGCGCGGCAGCGCAATCCTCAACCACCACCGCAACCGCCTCGACCACATCGACCCGCCCTCCTGGACCGCGACGACCAGCGAGTCTCAACACCTGTACACCCGCTACGGGTACATCTCCCGACCGGCGATCACATTGCCCGACGGCCCGACGATCTGCCCAATGCGCCGCAACCCCGACCGCCCCGTTGACGCATGGCCAGCCACCAAAGCCCATTCGTCGCTGTCTACGCACGCGACCACAACGTCTAACCCTCGGCAGGAGGGCGGTCGATCGGATCGCGGAAGTAGCGACCCGACCGGGACCGCCACCCCCGCCGCTGCTCCCAAACTGCTCCCAATGTAAGCCGCAAATACAGCGAAGCCCGTTACCAACTACTCCGGCACCGGGCTTCTGACCTGCAAATACTTACGGTGGGCGATACTGGGATCGAACCAGCGACCTCTTCGGTGTGAAGCAGGACGCTGCACCGACTCTGACCTGCGTAAACACAGATCCGCAGGTGGGTCGGTTGCCGTTGAGCGCTGTTCGGCGCCATTGTGTGCAGTTGACTGCCGTTCAATGCACCCCGCTGCTCCCAACCCGCTCCCCATCACCCGTCGATAGACCGTGGGTGTTGAGGGGGACGGGGCGCCACAAACCACTGTCCCACCACCGATGATCGTGGCGAGAACTCTCACCGGTCTCCTCCCCGGGCCGCCGCCTTTCCCGACCGAGGAGAAGGTCGTGCGGCGGGGACACGCCGGGGCACCGAACCTCAGCCCAGATGTCTGGACCACTGTCGGTGAGGCGGTGTGCGCGGACCCGGGCGGCCAGGTGCGGTGGCGGATCGACTTCAGGCCACGTCGCGGTAGTGCGGCCTGGACGGATCTACGGCCTGGTCATCGGCCACGAGGGGACATCCAACTCCGTCCCACTCAACAGTGCCGACAACTGCTCCACCTCACCCTCAACATCGCCTGCGGGATCGCGCTGATGTCCCACGCGTCCGACGCCGCACAGGCCCATCACCGAAACGAGCGCGGTGACCGCGGCCGAGCTGCTACATCGGTCGGGCCGGGAGGCGTTTCCCGGGAGTCGCAGCTCGCAGATCGCCTATCACGGCCCTCTCGCCGGCGAGGGAAGAGCTGGGTTCTGGCCATCGGCACCCGCCATCCGTGGTTACCTGGCACCGGGTCGCGCCCCGCTTCACAAGCTATTAACAGAAATACGCTATCTGGGGGGATTTAGTTGACCAAACCATCATTCACCCGCCTTGCGGGGGCCACCATGCTGGCCGCCGTGATCAGCCTTGGGTCTGCCGCACCAGCGTGGGCTGGGGGTGGCACGACGATCAACATCGATCCGGCGGACACCGGCACGACGGCGGCGGCCTTCGGCACTCATTTGTGCGACCCGAACCTCGGTGGTGGCCCCTTCCAGGCCGAGGACGTCTGGGTCTTCGCCCTGCCGGCTGCGAAGCAGCAGGGCACCTTCACCTCACTGACCATCGAGTTCGCCACGGAGGGTGGCCCCGTCACGGAGACCATCACGACCACGCCCGCCGCTGACCGCGCGATCGTCGGCGACAGGGCGTGGATCAGGACGCCAGCCGGCCTGTCCTCAACCGGCGAGCTGGTGAATCCGTTCGCCCTCACCAACGCCACGGCGGTGATCACGGGCACCGACGGAACATTCGACCTGGCGCAGACCTGCCCGGCGACAGGCGGGACACCTAGCCCCAGCCTGCCGGTGACCGACGCGGGAATCTCCGGTCCGACGCTCGGCAAGCTCACTGCGGGGGGCGGCAGTCTCATCGTGGTCGGCCTCGTACTGCTTCTCGCACAACGGCGTCGTCGCTACGTCGCATGACCTGAGCCGGTTCATCCGTACACCGGGGTACTGCCCCGGCAGGGCCGGGTCAGCCGTCGCCCATGACTGGATCTGCCGCTGGCCGCACCCGAGAGTTCGGGTGCCGGCCAGGGACAGTCGTCCAGGTTATCTCCTACCTTGCCATCTCGCCCCCGACATCACGCAGGTCAGGCCGAGGGCAATCCTGGCCAAGTAGGCCCAGGGTCGGGCGGGTTTCCGTACGCTGCGCTGAGTGAAATGGGCACGTTCCTTCGTCGCGCTGGCGGCGACCCTGACTGTTACGGCGTGCGATGCCGCCCGGACCCCGCCGGCCGGCGCGCCCACCCGCTCCGCCCCTGCAGGCTCCCCGTCGCACCCCACCGAGATCACCTTGGCCTTCGCGGGCGACGTGCACTTCGCCGACCGCACGGCCGACCTGCTGGGCGACCCGGCGACCGCGTTCGGGTCGATCTCGTCGACCCTGTCGGCCGCAGACCTGGCGATGGTCAACCTGGAAACGGCGGTCACCACACTGTTACGGCGTGCGATGCCGCCCGGACCCCGCCGGCCGGCGCGCCCACCCGCTCCGCCCCTGCAGGCTCCCCGTCGCACCCCACCGAGATCACCTTG
>JAEVHO010000466.1 GCA_016802835.1 Micromonospora sp. ATA32
CTGGCTGCGCGGACGCGTCACCGCCCGGGGCGCCCGGGTGGAGATGGTCACCGCCCGCTCGGACGCCGAGATCGACGAGGTGCTGGCCCGGCTCGACGCCCCACCCCGCCCGGACGGCCTCACCTGGCCAGACCCGGATTCCAAGACCAGGCTCGTGGTCGCCACGGCCAATGACGCACAGTTACGCGCCGTGCTGCGCCGGCTGGTCCGCCGGTACGCCCCACCGCCCAGCCGCCGCCCCGCCGACCTGGCCGGCAACCGTACGGTGCCGGACCTGCCGCCGGTGGGCGTACTCCCGCTCGATCCGGCCCGCAGCTCGACGCAGCTCGACCTGGCCGCGCAGCTCGGGCTGCCCCGCGACCCGGCTGCGGTGGCCGCCGCGGTGCTCGACGGCGCCACCCGCCGGCTCGACCTGCTGCGCAACGACGCCGGCTCGGTGACCCTGGACGGCGCGCTGCTCGGCGCCGCGGACGAGTCCGGCCGCCCGCTGCACTGGCGGGGCCGGGTCGAGGTGGACGACGCCCTGCTCTCCGACGGCGAGGAGCCGCTGCTGGCCTGCGCGGTCGGCAACGCCGGCGGGTACGCGCGCCTGGCCGACGTGGAGTTGCTGACCTCGCCCGACCCGACCGACGGCCTGGTCGAGGTGGCGGTGGCCGTTCCCGTGGTCACCCGGTCGGCGTTGGGCCGGAAGCGGGTACGCCTGGAGGTACGACGGGCCCGGGGACGGGCCGTGGCCGTCGTCCCGCGGGACGGGAAGGTCCCCTTCCTCGACGACGGCGTCGAGGGCGAGCTGAGCCGCAAGCGGTCCTGGTGGACCGAGCCCGGCGCCTGGGCGGTCTGGACGGCCTGACCCGGCACCCGGCTCCGGCGCGGACCGTCGACGGACCCCGGACGGCCTATCCTCGGCAGGAGGAATGGGGAGGAACCGTGGTGGACGACAACGCCGACCGGGTCCACGGGCCTGGCCAGCAGCCTGCGCCGGAGCGCGACATCGAGCCGCTCTTGCCGCCCGACCCGACCGAGCCGCTGCCGGCCGGGCCGGGCCAACCCCTCGGCGATGTACCCGTCCCTCAATCAGCCCCCGGCCGGCTGTCCGCCGCCCGCCGACCCTTCGCCAGGTCACCCCCCCGACGGCTCCGCCGCCGCCGGGCGGCGAATGGGCACCGCCGCCGGTGGGCGAGCCGAGCTGGCAGACCCCTCCCGCCGCCGGCCCCGTGCCGAATCCTCGCAACGGTCGGCAGCCCCCCGCGCCGGTCGATCTCGACCAGCCGTTCACCCTGGACCAGCCGGCCGTCCCCGGGCCGGACGGCCCGGCCGGGCAGCCGTGCGGCGGGGGGACGCACCTCCCGCGGAGTCGCCATGGGCCCTGCCGCCGCAGCGCCCACCGTCGGCGAGCCCGCTCCGGACACCGCGACCCCCAGCGGGACAGGACACCTTCGCGTCACCGGGCGACCTGCCCGCCCCGGCGTCGGCACCACCGATGCCCCGGCCCGTACCCTCCCCCCACCGCTGCCGCCGCTGCCACCGCTGCCGCCGGTGTCGACCGGAACGGGCGCGCCGGAGACCGCCGGCTGGTACCCGCCCTGGCAGCAGGCCGCGCCGCAGCCAGGGGTCTCCCCGGTGCCGCAGCAGCCGTACCTGGAAGTCGGACGGGGTGACCCGGATGCCGGCGGGCTATCCCGATCCGGCCTGGTCGCCGGAGGGCGGCGCCGCGCCGACCGCGGAGGACTTCGCCCGGCGCCGGCAGGTACGGCCGGTCGACCCGGTGGCCACCATGGGGGTCCGGGCGGTGGTGAACCGGATGGGCCTGGTCCGGCTGCACCCGGGCGGCACGAGCAGGAACTCAAGCGGGACATCGACATGGTCCGCCGCAACTTCGGCGGCCTTCGTCAGGTGACCGTGGTCAACCCCAAGGGCGGCGCCGGTAAGACGGTGGCGATCCTGCTGCTGGCCATGACGTTCGGCCAGAAGCGCGGCGGCTACGTGCTGGCCTGGGACAACAACGAGACCCAGGGCACCCTGGGCATGCGGGCCCAGCAGGACTTCCACTCCCGGACGGTCCGCGACATGCTCCGCGACCTGGGCCAGTTCCAGGGCGCGCACGGGCGGGTCGGCGACCTGTCGCAGTACGTCCGCTCGCAGGGCGAGGGAATGTTCGACGTGCTCGCGTCGGACGAGTCGGCGACCGGCGGCGAGATGCTGACTGCGTCGGCGTTCGCGGAGATCCGCGAGGTGGTCAGCCGGTTCTACAAGCTGATCTTCGTGGACACCGGGAACAACGTGCGGGCGCAGAACTGGCAGGCCGCGATGGACGCCACCGATCAGCTGGTGGTCACCATGTCGGCGCGGAACGACTCCGCCGAGACGGCCGCCCGGATGCTCGACCACCTGGAGCAGAGCGGACGCCAGCGGCTGGTCCGGCAGGCGGTGACGGTGGTGTCGATGCCGCCGTCCCGCAAGGAGATCGACCTGCCGGCGATCCAGGAGCACTTCGCCGCGCGTACCCGCGGGGTGCTGCTGGCGCCGTACGAGCGCCTGATCGACACCGGCGAGCCGATCCGGTACGGCCAGCTCTCCTCGGCCACCCGGGACGCCTGGCTCAAGATCGCCGCAGCGGTCGCCGAGGGGCTGTAGTCGCCAGAGGCAGGCTCCGCCGAGTCCGCCGAGGGCTGTCGGCGATGCGGCGGCCGACCCGGTCACTGCCGGGCCGACCGCCGGAGCCGGTCACTCGCTGGCGAGGGCGTCCGCGGCGGCCGGGTCGCAGTCCTTCAGGAACTGGGCGCAGCGGGCCGCCTCGTCGGCCTCGCCGATCTCGCCCGCGGCCCGGGACAGCACGTACAGGCAGCGGAGGAAACCGCGGTTCGGCTCGTGTGACCAGGGCACCGGCCCGTGGCCCTTCCAGCCGCTGCGGCGCAGCTGGTCGAGGCCCCGGTGGTACCCGGTCCGCGCGTAGGCGTACGCCGGGATGACCTGGCCCGCGGCGAACGCCCGGGCAGCCAGCGCCGCCCAGGCGGCGCTGTAGGTCGGGAAGCGGGCTGCGACCTCGAAGTACGCCTCGTCGGTGCCCGCGTGGGCGGCGGCAGCCAGGGCAGCGTCGGCCTCGTCGTCGGCGGGCAGGAGGGTGGCCGGTGGCTCAGGCAACAGGTTCTGCATCGCCCCATTCAACCCGCTTCGCCCGGGGGCGCGCGAGGGGGTGGGCAGACCCGGTTGACTGAACGGCTGAGGGTTTTGTCACGCCTGCGGCCCATGCCGTCGGCAGATGTTTTCCATTACAACTAATGGTCCGGAGCTTCCCCCGGATCAGATCCGGGCGGATCGTCGACCGCGCGGTTTGGCCGGTTGCCTCCGCCGGGCAGGATGATCTGGTGCCCACCCCACCTCCTGCGGACGTCATCGCGCCGCACGACGCCACCGCCGACGAGATCGAGACCCGCGCCGAGTTCGACCACCGGCTGTCCACCGGCAGCCTCGCCGGGCTGACCGTGCAGGGACTGCGCCTCGACCTCGATCCGGTCCCCGACCTCACCGCCGCCGAGGTGACCGGGACGCTCTTCGTGGGCTGCCGGTTCGCCTCCCGGGATGTCGGCGCGGACCTGGTCCGGCGCGGGGCGAACGTGGTGCCGCCGTTCTCCGGGCTGCCCTACCCGACCCAGCCGTCGCATCTCTACACCCCGGAGGACCTGGCCGCCGGCTTCGCCGAGGGCGGGTTCGCCGGCATGTACGACACCCGGGTGTACGAGCACTTCCGGGCGCACGGCGGGGCGCTGCCGGACGTCCGGGAGGCGCTCGGCCAGCGACTGCACGACCACGGCGTGGACAACGCGCTGGTCGACGCGGTCCGGGCCTGGCTGGCGGCGCACGGGCCGCAGTCGGTGGTCGGCGTGATGGGCGGGCACGCGGTGCCACGCGGCAGCGTGCCGTACCGGATGGCGGCGGTCCTGGGCTGGGAGTTGGCCCGGGCCGACCGGCTGGTGGTCACCGGCGGGGGTCCCGGCGTGATGGAGGCGGCCAATCTCGGGGCGTACCTGGCGCTACGCCCGGCCGAGGAGT
>JAEVHO010000467.1 GCA_016802835.1 Micromonospora sp. ATA32
GTTCACACCTGACGCATCACGTGCGCCTTTTCCGCAACGCTCACCACCACGACTCATTCACCGCAGCAGCTTGCGGTGGTTTGGAACCTCCCCCTGCGCGGGCGGTCCCGGAGGGCCAACCTCCATCACCAGTGCAGCACCGCATCAAGAAACTCCGTCTACACCGGAACCTCCCTCAGCGTTCGTGGCACACAGTCGTCGGCGTAGCGCACGATCCGCCACGTCGGCCGTCCCTTGGTATGCCGGTAGCCGCGTTTGCCGTGGGTGGCCATCGACCCGCCGGGCTGCCACGGCGCCATCACGTGCTCATCGAGCGCGGACAGCGCGATGTTGGCCAGCAACGGTGACAGGATGCCGCCCTGCGGCGTGCCGGTCGTGGTGTCCTGCCGCTCACCCAACTCGGTGAGAACTCCGGCTTTCAGGAACGCCTTGACCAGGCCCAGGACGCGTTTGTCCTTGACCCGCCGACGCACCCGGTCCATCAGGGCCGTGTGGTCGATCGAGTCGAAGCACGCTTCGATATCCGCATCCAGGACCCATCGGTAGCCGTTGGTGCCGAAGATGTGGATCTCAGCGATCGCGTCGTGGGGCCGCCGTTTCGGCCGGAACCCGTACGAGACCGGCAAGAAGTCGGCCTCGAAAATGGGTTCCAGGACCAGTTTCAGCGCCGCCTGGACCACCCGGTCCGCAATCGTCGGTATCCCGAGTTTGCGGACCTTGCCCGACCCACCCGATTTCGGGATCTTCCGTTCCCGTACCGGCAACGGCCGGAACGAACCGTCCTTCAAGGCGGCCCGCAGGTCGTCCAGGAATCGGGGAACACCCACATGTTCCTCGATGTCGGCGACCGTGCGGCCGTCGACACCGGGAGTGCGCGCTCCCTGGTTGCTCGCGACCCGGTCAAACGCCACGATCAGCGTTGCCGGGTCGTACACGAAGTTGACCAGGTCATCGAACCGGCGGCCAGGATCAGCCACCGCCCAACGGTGAAGCTTGGCCTGCATCTCCGATACCCTCGACCACGGCCCGACAAGCCCTGACCCAGGAGCATCGCCGTTCGGCGACGCATCTTCCGGCATTGCAGCATCCTTCCCTTCTCGAAACCGCTGCCGCCCTTCCCCATGCGCGCGGGCTTTCCCCGGCTCGGAGTACTACGGCGGCTCCGCCCCGTCACGGACCGATCAGCGGTCGACGCGCCCAGCCCGGCCGGCCGCTGGACGCGGCAGACAGGGCGAGATCCGCGACGGTTCCCGTGTTCACTGAGGTTCGCTCGTCGAAGGAGGAGCCCGACTATGCCCCTGCGGCATCGCTGCGGGTACGCCGCAGTCCTTCCCCGCAGCCTCCCTGGCAACTCATGCCCACCGCCTCGGGAGTTCCCCACCCCAACCAACAGGACGGGTGCGCGCCGCTTCCAGCCCAGATCCACCAGATTTCGAGCTGGCGTCGCATAAAGGGGGTGTCACACGCCGGTTCCTCGCGTACTCCTCTCCGTCTCGCTAGCCGGACCCGAACCATCTGGCAGTACTGGCCCGTCCCGGCATTGTCAGGGCTGCTCCCACCCTCCCCGGCGTCACCCGGATCAGGCTGCCCCCAGCTCCGCTTCCCTGCTGCGACAGGGCCAGCGGTGAAGGTCTCTCACCTCCACTCGAACCTCAGCGCCTCACGGCGCACCCACGATCTGCGACACGCCTACGCCACCTGGCTGGTCACCGACGGCGTCCCGGTCAGCCTGGTGCAGCGGGTCATGGGCCACGAGCAGGCGTCCACGACTCTAAATCGTTACACCCACACCCGGACGACTACGCCACGCGCGTCCTGGCTGCCTTCGACAGCTCTGCTGCCTCCCTGCTGCCTCAGACCGGAGAAAGGCCCTCAGACGACGCCCTCGACGGGGACGGAGACGAGCTGTGACCTGGGACTCAACGCTGAACCTGGAAAGGGACGACCCCCGTCGGGGGAGACGGGGGTCGTCGAAAGGTTCGGCTCCGGGGGGGTTGAGCCGAACCCACTCAGCGGTCACGGGGGGTGCAACCGCTGAGGGTCTGAAGGTGTACGAGATATGGATACTCGTGGTGAACACAAGCATGCCTGAGCAGACCTGTATACGTCGAGTGTTGTTGGCTCCACTCCCTGCGAAATCAGGTTCGGAGAGTGTGACCGCCGTCACTGAGGGCAGGGGTAGCTGGGGCGGCCCCGCCGGTCGGAGGGGGCTCCGGACCCCGGGCACCCGCCGACGATAGACCATCCGGCTAGACTTTCGCGCCGTGGGCCGAAGTGCCGCTTTTTTCGATCTGGACAAGACCGTCATCGCCAAGTCGAGCGCTTGGCATTCGGACGGCCGTTCTACCGGGATGGACTGATCACCCGGCGGGACGTGGTGAAGTCGGCGTACGCGCAGCTGATGTTCCGGCTGGGCGGCACCGACGAGCAGACCATGGCCCGGACCCGGGACTACCTCGCCACGCTCTGCAAGGGCTGGCAGGTCGAGCAGGTCCGCCAGATCGTCGCGGAGACACTGCACGAGCTGATCAACCCCTACGTGTACGCCGAGGCCGCCGCCCTGATCGAGGAGCACCAGACGGCCGGCCGGGACGTCGTGCTGGTCTCCGCCTCCGGGGACGAGATGGTCCGGCCGATCGGCGAGCTGCTCGGGGTGACCGACGTGATCGCCACCCGGATGGCGGTGGTCGACGGCCGGTACAGCGGCGAGGTCGAGTTCTACGCGGCCGGCCCGAGCAAGGTCGACGCAGTGGGCGAGCTGGCCACGGCCCGCGGGTACGACCTCAGTGACTCGTACGCGTACTCCGACTCGTACAGCGACCGGCCGCTGCTGGAGTGCGTCGGTCACCCGTCGGTGGTGAACCCCGACCGGGCGCTGCGCAAGCTGGCGGTCGAGAACTCCTGGCCGGTGCTCGAGTTCCGGCACCCGATCCCGCTGGGCCGGCGACTGCGGGAGCGCCCGGCCGTGCCGGTCGCCGCGGCGGCGCTCGGCGTCGGCGTGGGGGTGGCCATCGGCATCGCCTGGTACGGCCGGCACCGCCGCACCCGGGCCACCCCAGCCATCACCGCCTGAGCGCCGCGCGGTCAGGCGGCGGCCAGGACCTCGTCGCCGATCACGGTGAGCTGGTCGGCGCCGATCTCGATCGCGGCCGTGTAGTGGCGCAGCCAGGACCGGATGCCGTCCGGGGTGCCGGTGGCGAACGTCCCGGCCGCGCCCACGTACTCCGGCTCCCGCTCCTGGTGCCCGACGTCCACGCCGACCAGACCGCGCGGGTCGAAGCCGGTGGACATCAGCACCAACCGGGCGGCGGCCCGGGCGACCACCCCGGACGGGCCGGCGAACGGCCGCAGGTTCAGCAGCTCGCCGTGCACGACGGCGGCCAGCACCAGTGGGGGAACGTTCGTGCCGCCGGCAATGAGCCCCGCCAGCCCGTCCAGCCGGGCCGCGACCACCGGGTCGGCCACCGGCCGCCCCAGCTCCGGCTCCGGTACGACGTCCCGGGCGGCGAGCACGTGCAGCTTGGCGAGGGCCTGCCGGGGCGCCGTCGGCCACAGCTCGGCCAGCCCGGGCAGCGCCCCGGCGACCCGCAGCGCCCCCTGGAGCACCGGGTCGGTGACCGTGCCGGCGCGGACCGCCTCGCGCTCGTGGGCGTACCCCTCCAGGGCGGCGCTGGCCACCGCGGACCGCAGGCTCACCTCGGCGGCCACCTGGCCGCCGTGCCGGCGCAGCGCGCGGTGCCGGTGTGCCTGGTCGACCCGGTCGCGCCCCGCCAGCCCGTCCAGCCGGGCCCGCGACCACCGGGTCGGCCACCGGCCGCCCCAGCTCCGGGCTCCGGTACGACGTCCCGGGCGGCGAGCACGTGCAGCTTGGCGAGGGCCTGCCGGGGCGCCGTCGGCCACAGCTCCGGCCAGCCCGGGCAGCGCCCCGGCGACCCGCAGCGCCCCCCTGGAGCACCGGGTCGGTGACCGTGCCGGCGCGGACCGCCTCGCGCTCGTGGGCGTACCCCTCCAGGGCGGCGCTGGCCACCGCGGACCGCAGGC
>JAEVHO010000468.1 GCA_016802835.1 Micromonospora sp. ATA32
GCCTGGCGGGAGGTGACCGACGCGATGCGACTGGCCGGCCGGCCGGTGGGCGGCGAGTTGGCGGCCGACCGAGGTGGCGGCGCGGGCCCGGCAGGCGGTCGAGGAGCGCAGGCCCTCGTGGCGGGCGACCGAACGGGCCACCCGCGAAGGAAACGGGGCCCGGGAGCATGACGGGCCACCGCGGCCGGGGGGCCACGACGGCGACCGGGGGGCGCCGTCGGAACCACTGTGGACGGCCCCGGGTGTGGACGAGCTGGCGGGGGCTGCTCAACCATTTCGCATTCGCCCCCGGCACGGCGACCCCGGAGCAGGCGGCCCGCGCCGCGACGGCGGCCGACGGATACGTGACCGCGTTGCGAGCGGCCCGCCCGTGGTGGCGCCGGCTGCTCTGGTCCGTCCATCCCGGACCGCTACGCTGGCGCCGCTGACCGCTTGCCGACGCCTCCATCCCGGACTGCTGCACTGGCACCGCTCACCGGTTGCCCACGCCGCCATCCCGGCCCGCTGCGCTTGCCGACGCCTCCTACCGTGCCAGGCATGGCCACGCTTGTCTGGTTGCTCGTCGCGCTGGGCTGCGTCGCCGTCGCGGCAGCGGCGGGCTGGCGCTGGCGGGCTCGGGCCCGCCCGGAGCCGAGCAGGGAGCAGCGGCTGGCGGCGGCCGCGAAGGCGGCGCGCGGGATCCGCCGGTCCGCACCACGACCGCACCGGGACACCTTTGAGCGGGGCGACGATCCGACTGACCGCTACTCGGACGCGTTCCTGGAGGTGTGACTAGTGCTTGATTTCCTGGCCACACCTGTCTATAGTTGCTTGTCATGGGCAGCTTGTATCGGATTGGGGAGTTCGCGGAACGCGTTGGCCGTTCCGTGAGCACCATCCGCAGATGGGAGTCGGAGGGGCGAATCACCGTTAAACGCACTCCCTCCGGGCAGCGGTATTTCGATGACTCCGACGTCCGTGCCGTTCTTCGGCCGGGATTCGACGCCGCTGCGCGTCGCACCGTTGTCTACTGCCGGGTGTCGTCGCCGGGGCAGAAGGACGACCTCGCGTCGCAGGTCACCTCGATGGAGAGGTTCTGCCTGGCCCGAGGGCTGGCCGTGGACGAATGGGTCAGCGAGATCGGCGGCGGGATGGACCTGCGCCGCAAGAAGTTCCTGGCGGTGATGGACGCCATCGAGAACGGCGACGTCGCGGTCCTGGTCGTGGCGCACAAGGACCGCCTGGCCCGGTTCGGGTTCGACTACATCGAGCATGTCGCCACCCGCAATGGCTGCCAGCTCATCGTCGCTAACCAGGAGTCGCTGTCCCCCCAGCAGGAACTGGTCGAAGACCTGCTGGCGATCGTGCACACCTTCTCTTGCCGGTTGTACGGGCTGCGCCGCTACGAGAAGGCGATCAAGGACGAACTGGCCGGCGGTGCCCGATGAGAGACCCGAAGAAGGTCGCACAAGGGAAAGCGGATCGGGCGCTCTGCCCGATCCCTGTGGCGGAGACCCTCCAGCTCCGGGTTCGCCAGGTCGCCGCCGCCATGCGCGCTGCCGGCGTGACAGAACAGGTGACGGTAAGGCAAGCCAGGGCGTGGAAGTCTCTGGCCGAGGAACCACCAGCGTGGATGCTGGCGCTCATGGCCCAATCGACGGTCAAGGCCGCCCGCCGCCAGGCCCGTAACCAACGGAGGAACATCGAGGACGAGCACCAGATGCTCCTCCAGGCCGCCGACGTCGAGCAACGACTGCTGTCTTCCCGGGCAATCGGGGGTCACGACCGGGAGTTCATCGCCTCCGACTACGCCTTCCGCGCCATGAAGGATCTAGTCAGGGCCGACGGCGACGTCAGCTACCTCAACGATCTGGACCTGGCCGCCCTGCGATGGGCCGGCGTTCTTCCTGCGGATCGGTCCACGTGGTTCCTTCGCGCTGGCGGCGATGTCAGGTGAAGGTCACCCGTATCGCGTACTCACACCGGCTCAGCGCCGGTAAGTACGCCGCACTGAGCGAACAGGCTGCCCGCCTGGGCCGGGTCCGCTCCGAGATCTGGCGGCGCTACGGCTCGGTGGCCGGTGCTGGCCTCAAGGACCGGCAGGTCCGGGATCGGTGGCTGGCCGACGGGACGCACCATCGGTTCGCCGTGCTGGCGAACGCGTGGAAGGAAACGGTCCGCGACGCGATGGCTGACATCGCCGCAAACATGGCTTCGGCCAAGGTGGAGGTGCGCCGGGCGGTCCGCCGGCACACCGGCGACCCGGTCGAGCAGAAACGCCTGTACACGGAACTGAGGGCCGACCGGTGGGCGGCTGACCCGTACCTGGCCCGGCAGATGCGCAAACACTGGCGGCGCGGCAAGAACCGTACCCATAACCAGATCGTGGTTCGCGCGGACCAGCACCACACCAAGCCCGACGACCGGGGCCGGCTCTGGCTGGCCGTGCCCGGTCTGGTCCGACGTCAGATGGTCAAGATCCCGCTGAACACCACGGTCGCGCCAGAGGGCACGCTGCGGCTGATCCTGCGCGGCGGCCGGGTGGAGATCCACTACCAGATCGACGCCGCCGACATGAAGACCTCGGCCCGGCCGTGCGGCACCCGCGAGGTCGGCGTCGACAAGGGCTACACCGAGGCGCTGACCGACTCCGACGGCGAGCATCACGGCACCGACCTGGGCCTGCTGCTCACCGCCGAGTCGGACCGGATCAAGGAACGCAACCGGCGCCGGGCCAAGCTGCGCTCGATCGCCAACAACACCAGCAACCGGGCGAAGGCCGACCGGATCCACCGCCACAACCTCGGCACGGTCAAGCGCGACCGCCAGGCCGCGAAGCACAACGCCAAGGTGCGAACGGAGATCTTCACCGCCGTGCACCGGGTGGTTGACAAGGCCGGCACCGTCGTGGCCGAGGATCTCACCAAGAGTTTTGCCGGGCGCAAGCAGCTCGGCCGCAACATGAACCGCCGTCTCGCGGCGTGGACCAAAGGGGTCACCGCCGAGGCGCTCAAGAATGTGTCGGAGCGCAGAGGTTCTGCGCTCGTGCTGGTCAACGCCGCGTATTCGTCACAAGGCTGTCCCGACTGTGGCGGGCTCGCCCGCCGTGCTGGGGATCGCCTTCACTGCACACAGTGCAGGGTCGTGCACGACGCTGACCATGCCGCCGCGATCAACGTCCTGCGCAGACACGGTGATCCCGACATCACCCTGCACACCCCATACCAGCGGGTGAAGCGGATCTTGCAGGAACGGGCCGATCGCCGCCGGACCAGACTGCCGGTCCCGGACTCCAGCCGCCAGCCGGCGGCGGAGAGCGAATTATCCGATCTGCTCAGCAATGAGCAATGAAAAGGAAGCAGAACAGCGCCTACGGCGACGCCGGTGGCGGCGGGGGCGCGTCCGACTGAGCCGGTCCGGCGCTCAGGCGGCGGACGAGTTTGCGCAGGCCGGCCTGCCAGCCGTCCGGGTCCTGGGCGCGGCGCAGCGCGTACGGGGCGACCTCGGGGTGCGGCAGGATCAGGAACGCTCCTCGGCCAGCCCGGCGACGACCGCGTCGGCGACCTGGTCGGGGGGTGAGCACCGCGCCGGAGGCGGCGATCACCCGGGCGCCCAGGTGCCCGGCCGTCAGCCCGTCGGCGCAGCATCGGGGTGTCGACGCCCTGCGGGCAGAGGGCGCTGACCCGGATGCCCCGGTCCCGGTAGGTGACCGACAGCCACTCGGCCAGCCCCACCGCCGCGTGCTTGGTGGCGGTGTACGGGGCGTCGCCCACCGCGGTCAGCACCCCCGCCGCCGAGCACGTGTTCAGCAGGTAGCCCTCGCCCCGGCGCAGCATCCCCGGCAGCACCGCCCGGGCGGCGTACACGTGGGCCTGCACGTTGACCCGCCAGGCCCGGTCCCAGTCGGCGTCGTCGGCGGTGATCCCACCGCCGGTGGCCACCCCCGCGTTGGCGCAGAACAGGTCGATCCGGCCGTACCGCTGCTCGGTGTCGGCCACCAGCGCGCGGACCTGACCCTCGTCGGTGACGTCCAGGCCGACGGCGTGGGCCACCGGTCCG
>JAEVHO010000469.1 GCA_016802835.1 Micromonospora sp. ATA32
CGGACTCCGCCGGCTCGGCGACCGCCTCGGCCTCGTCCGGGGTCGTCGCGGCACCGGACGGCGGGGCGCCCTCGGCACGCGGACCGGAGGGCGGCCTGCGGCGCGTCGGGGCCCGGCGCGGCCGGGGTATCGGCCTCGGGCTCCTCGGTCGGCGTCTCGGCCGGCGCCTCGGTGGCGGACTCCACCAGCGGCGCCTCGGCGGCCTTCCCGCCGGCGGGGTGACGGGTCACCTTCACCGGGCGGCACGACCTCCGCGGAGGCCTCCTCGGCGCCGGCCGCGACCAGCGCTCCTCGGCAGCCTTCGCGGTGGTGGCCTTGCGGCGGCGGCGCGGGGTCTTCGGCGCCTCGTCGAGGTCACCGGAGACGGGGGCGAACACCTCCGCCTGGGGGGCCTCGCCGCTGGTGCTCCCGGCGCCGGCCGACGCTCGGCCGGCGCGTCGGTCTGTTCCGACTGGTTCAGCGGCGCGGTCCGCCGCCGGGTGGTCCGCCGACGCGTCGGCGCGACCTCGGTGGTGCTGTCGGCGGTCTCGCCGGCCGGCTGGGAACCGGTCCGTTCGCCGCCCTCGGGCTCGTTCTCGAGCATGGACGTTCTCCAGTTCTGGCTGCCCCGGGCGCGGGTGAGCGCTGCCACGCAGGGTTGCCGCAAAGGTGTTTCCGCCGGACACGCGAGGTGCGCGACCGCCGAAGTCTGCCTGCCTGAACGCTGACCGTCGGTCAGTGCTCGACGATGGTTGCCCCGCCGCGGTCCGCCTCCAACGGATCCACGATCGCACCCTGCGCGGTCAGCGTGCCCTGTGCCAGCCGGATCACCCTCGGGGAGACCGGCGGCTCCAGGTCGGCCACCACGCGGAGGCCGGAAAGGACGTCATCGGGTCGTACGGACGGGGTGACCTGCCGCACGACCAGTTCGAGTATCGCACACGGTACGGTCGGCGCTCCGGAAGGCGTCGCCGTCGACGGAACGACATCGATGGTCATGACCGCGGCCCGGGCGTCGAAGGCGCGCCGGCCCTGCTTGGTCATCCGCTCCACCTGGACCTCCTCGGCGGCGGTGAAGGCGGCCACCGCGCGCTCCAGCAGGGCCGGCTCGACCTCCGGCAGCTCGATCCGCCAGTGCGACGCCTCGATCCGGTCGGCCAGGCTCCCCGTGGTGGCCACCACGGCGTCGAGCACGTCGAGGCCGGGTGAGAGCGCCGCGTCGAGGGCGGCCCGCAGCGCCTCCGGCTCGACCGGCTCGCGCAGCCCGATCTCGAGGTACTCGGCCTCGCTGGCGACGCCGGTGGGGGCCGCGCTGGCGTACGAGATCTTGGGGTGCGGGGTGAACCCCTGGGAGAAGGCGATCGGCACCCCCGCCCGGCGCAGCGCCCGCTCGAACGCGCGGGCGAAGTCACGGTGCGAGGTGAACCGCAGGGGCCCACGCTTGGCGTAGCGGATCCGGACACGCTGGACGACGGGCGCCTGCCCACCCTCCGGCTGTGGTTTTCTGCTGATCGTCGTGCTCCTCGGCTCAGAACCGGTTGGTCATGGTGGTGTCGCCACCGACCCGCGGTGCGGATGACGATAACTTCATGATCGACCGGACGGGCGGCGGGCGGGACACCACCGCGATGGCACGGCGGACGGCCCGGCCGCCCGCCGCCGCGTCACTGCTGGGCGCCGGACGGGACCTTCAGGCCGGAACCGCTGATCGGGGTCAACGGGAGCAGTTTCTTCCCGGTGGGGCCGATCTGGATCTCGGTGTCCATCGACGGGCAGACGCCGCAGTCGAAGCACGGGGTCCAGCGGCAGTCGTCCTGCTCGTACTCCGACATCGAGTCCTGCCAGTCCTGCCAGAGCCAGTCCTTGTCCAGGCCCGAGTCCAGGTGGTCCCAGGGCAGGACCTCCAGCGCGTCCCGGGTCCGGGTCGTGTACCAGTCGAGGTCGACACCGAAGGCCGGCAGCGCCTCGGCCGCCGCGTCCACCCAGCGCCGGTAGGAGAAGTGCTCGCTCCAACCGTCGAACCGGCCTCCGTTCTCCCAGACCTTGCGGATCACCGCGCCGACCCGGCGGTCGCCCCGGGAGAGCAGGCCCTCGATCAGCGAGGGCTCCCCGTCGTGGTAGCGGTAGCCGATCGCCCGGCCGAGCGAACGGTCCGAGTTGATCGCCTGCTTGAGCAGCTTCAGCCGGTGGTCGATGACCTCCGGCGTCTCCATCGGCGCCCACTGGAACGGGGTGTGCGGCTTGGGCACGAAGCCCCCGATGGAGACCGTGCAGCGGATGTCCTTGGAACCGGTGGCGGCGCGCCCGGCCTTGATCACCTCGTGGGCCATCCGGGCGATCTGCAGCACGTCGTCGTCGGTCTCAGTGGGCAGGCCGCACATGAAGTAGAGCTTCACCTGTCGCCAGCCGTTGGTGTACGCGGTGACGACGGTGCGGATGAGGTCCTCCTCCGACACCATCTTGTTGATCACCTTGCGGATCCGCTCCGAGCCGCCCTCGGGGGCGAAGGTCAGGCCGGTCCGGCGCCCGTTGCGGGACAACTCCTGGGCGAGGTCGATGTTGAAGGCGTCCACCCGGGTCGACGGCAGCGAGAGCGAGACGTTGGTGCCCTCGTACTGCTGGGCCAGGCCCGAGCACATGTCGCCGATCTCCGAGTGGTCCGCCGACGACAGCGACAGCAGGCCGACCTCGTGGAAGCCGGAGAACTCCAGCCCGTCCCGGACCATCTGCCCGACCGTGGTGATGGACCGCTCCCGCACCGGCCGGGTGATCATGCCGGCCTGGCAGAACCGGCAGCCCCGGGTGCAGCCGCGGAAGATTTCCACCGCGTACCGCTCGTGCACCGTCTCGGCGAGCGGGACCAGCGGCTTCTTCGGGTACGGCCAGGCGTCCAGGTCCATCGTCGTGCGCTTGTGCACCCGGAACGGGACATCCGGCCGGTTCGGCACGACCCGCTGGATCCGGCCGTCGGGCAGGTAGTCCACGTCGTAGAAGCGCGGCACGTAGACGCTCTCGGTGCGGGCCAGCCGCAGCAGCAGCTCGTCCCGGCCGCCCGGCGAGCCCTCGTTCTTCCACTCCCGGACGATCGCGGTGATCTCCAGGACCGCCTCCTCGCCGTCGCCCAGCACGGCGGCGTCGATGAAGTCGGCGATCGGCTCCGGGTTGAACGCGGCGTGCCCGCCGGCCACGATCACCGGGTCGGCGTCGGTACGGTCGGCGGCGAGCAGCGGGATGCCGGCCAGGTCGATCGCGGTGAGCAGGTTGGTGTAGCCCAGCTCGGTGGAGAACGAGATGCCGAACACGTCGAAATGGCCGACCGGGCGGTGCGCCTCGACGGTGAACTGCGGCACCCGGTGCGTACGCATCAGCTGCTCCAGGTCCGGCCAGACCGCGTAGGTCCGCTCGGCAAGCACGTCGGGCAGTTCGTTGAGCACCTCGTAGAGGATCTGCACGCCCTGATTGGGCAGCCCGACCTCGTACGCGTCGGGATACATCAGCGCCCAGCGCACGGTCGCCGAGTCCCAGTCCTTGATCACCGCACCCAGCTCGCCACCGACGTACTGGATGGGCTTGGTCACCTGGGGCAGCAGCGGCTCCAGCTGGGGCCAGACGGAGTTGGCCGCGGCGGGGCGCGGCGTGGTGGGCGGAACGCTCATGATGGCCAAGGGTACGCGCCCGTCATCCGGCCGTTACGGAGCACCGCAGGACAGCCGGGCCAGGTTGCGGGAGCCGTCCGGGCCACGTCGCCCCGCGGGGGCGGGCGGCCTCGGCGACGCTGGCGCCCCGGTACTAACCTCGGACCGGCGCGAGAGGAGATTGCCGCGATGCCGGAGCCGCAGCCGGGAGCAGACCGGCCGGCCGACGGGAGCACACCGGCCACCGGCCGGGACCGGGATCCGTCCGTCACCGACGAGCCGACCCCCTCTCCCGTACCGCCGACCGCCGAGCCCCGCACGGGCCCGGAGGGCACCCGTGCGCTGCCCGGCGACGAGGTCGGCGGCGCCGCGACCACGGACGGGCCCGGCTCGGCTGACCCGGCCACGCCCGCCGACGACGCC
>JAEVHO010000470.1 GCA_016802835.1 Micromonospora sp. ATA32
TCGGCGAGTTCACCCGGCCACCCGGGCCTGTCCTCGCGGAGTACCGGCCCGACGGGGCTGCCCCCCGGTGCGGCTGCTGGCCGCCCCGTCCAGCGAACCCGACCGGCGCCGCGCGCACACCGCCGACACCCAGCGGTTCTGGGCCGAACACGTCCGGCTGCGCGACGGCGACCCGGTGCTGATGGTCACCGCGTCGATCTACGTGCCGTTCCAGCACTGCGACGCGCTGCGCACGCTGGCCGTGCCCTACGGCTGCGGGATCGAGACCGTGGGCGTGGACCCGGCGCTGGTCGAGCTGACCGGGGTGCCGGAGCAGACGCTCACCCCGGGGCGCTACCTGCAGGAGATCCGCTCGACGATCCGGTCGATGCGCGCCCTGCACACGGCGCTGCACCCCACCGGTTCGGAGCCGTCCGACGCGGTCACGGCGATGCGCCGCCGGGCCGAGGGCCACCGCGGGTAGCGGCCCGAGCCGGGCGTTAGGTCAGGCCGCCGTGTCGGCGACCGCCTGGGCGAAGACCTCGGAGCGGTGCTCGAAGTTGCGGAACCGGCCGTAGCTCGGCGCGGCCGGCGACAGCAGCACCACCCCGCCAGCCGGGGTCAGCTCCCGGGCCAGCCGGACCGCGTCGACCAGGTCGTCGACCACCTCGGTACGCACCTTCGGCAGCCCGGCGAGCGCCTCGACGATGCGCGGGCCGCTGTCCGGGATGCCGATCACGGTGAGCTCCCGCTCGGCCAGGTGCTCGCGCAGCGGGGTGTAGTCCAGCCCCCGGTCGGTGCCGCCGACGATCACCGTCAACGGCCGCCCCTCGTACGCGTCGATCGCGTGCATGGCCGCGTACGGGCTGGTGGCGAGGGTGTCGTCGACGAAGGTCAGGCCGGACGGGTCGACGATCTCGGTGAGCCGGTGCGCCAGCCCCTGGAACTCCGCCACCGCCACCGCCAGGGTGTCCTTCCGGGCGACCACGTCGACGCCGAGCGCGTCGAGCACGGCGAGCGCGACACAGAGGTTGCCCTCGTTGTGCCGGCCGACCAGGGGCAGCACCGCGCGCGGGAAGAGCGGCTGGTCGCCGAGGTGGAACCAGGGCGCGCCGTCGGGGCCGGTGGCCACGTTGGCGGTGTCCGGGGAGCCGGCGCGGACGGCCGCGCGGTCGCCCAGTTCCAGGGCGAGCCGTGGGTCGGCGCCGTTGACCACCACGGTCCGCGGGCCGTACGCGAGCAGGTTGAGCTTGTCCCGGTAGTACTCCCGCTCGCCGCCGTGCGCGTCCAGGTGCTCGGGGAAGAGCGCGGTGACCACCGCGACCCGCGGCGAGTCGGTCAGGTCGCTGCACTGGTAGCTGGAGAGTTCCAGCACGTACAGCTCCGCCTCGGGCAGGTCGAGCAGCGGCACGCCGATGTTGCCGCCGAAGACGTTCGGCCGGTCCACGGCCGCGAGCAGGTGGCTGATCAGGCTGGAGGTGGTGCTCTTGCCCTTGCTGCCGGTGACCCCGACGGTCCGCTCGGCGTGGTCGGCCATCCAGAGGGCGCTGCCCTGGGTGACGGTGACCGCCCGCCGGCGCAGCTCGACCAGCCAGGGGTGGGTCTGCGGCACGCCGGGCGACCGGACCACCACGTCGGCGGCGGCCAGCCGGTCGAAGCCCTCCTCGCCGGTGACCAGCGGGGCCGCCTCGGCCAGCGGCCCGTCCCAGGGCAGCGAGAGAAAGTTGGCGCTGTCGTCGACCACCACCAGGTCGGCCGGGCCGTGCGCGGCGATGGCGGTCACCGCGGCCCGACCCTCCCGCCCGGCCCCCCAGACGGCGACGGTACGTCCGCGCAGGTCAGACAGGCGCACAGGTGATCTCCTCCGGGCTGGGGCGGTCGGTCACGGACGGCCGGCGGGTGCTCCGACGGCCGGGTCCGGCGCAGCCGGGCACGGCCGGACGAACCAGGGCCTAGTATGGCGTGTGCCCAACGAGCAGCTCCGGCGGATGGACGCCTTCACCTTCCCGTCCTACTCCATCGATCTCGCCACCGGTGAGGCGTTGTTCGACTACGCCCTGACCGGCCCCGACGGCGAGCAGCGGTTCACCGAGGTCATCACCCTCCCGCTGCCGGCCGAGCCACCGTCGGACGAGACCGTGGCCACCCTGGGCCGGGTCCTCGAACTGCTGCACGTGGTGGCCGGGGTCAGCTACTACAAAGCCGCCGCGCCGCCCCGGCTGGTCCTGCCGGCGCCGCTGGGCGCGGCCGCCGCCGAGCTGATCACCGCCGTCTACACCAGGGGCCTCGCCGAGTACGCCTACCGCAACCAGCTGCCGCACGTGCTGGAGCTGCACCCGGAGGTGCCGGCCGGTGAGGTGTCGCCGGCCCGGGTGTACGACAACTCCGAGCTGCCACCGCTGTCGGCGGTCGGTGGCGGCAAGGACTCGATCGTCAGCCTGGAGGCGCTGCGCCGGGCCGGCCTCGACCCGGTGCCCTTCTCGGTCAACCCCAACCACGTGATCGTCTCGGTCAACGAGGCGTCCGGGCTGACGCCGCTGGCGGCCCGGCGGCGGATCGACCCGGTGCTGTTCGAGCTCAACGCCGCCGGCGCGCTCAACGGGCACATCCCGGTCACCGCGATCAACTCGCTGATCGCGGTCGCCACCGCGGTGCTGCACGGCCTCGGCCCGGTGGTGATGTCCAACGAGCGCTCGGCGTCGGACCCGAACCTGGTCTGGAACGGTCACGAGATCAACCACCAGTGGTCCAAGGGCGTCGAGGCGGAAGGGCTGCTGCGGGCGGCGCTGGCCCAGCACGCCGGCCTGACCGAGCCGTACTTCTCCCTGCTGCGCTCGCTGTCCGAGCTGCACATCGCCCGGCTCTTCGCCGAGTTCACCCAGTACGACGACGTGGTGACCAGCTGCAACGCCGCGTTCAAGCTGCACGACGCCAGCGATCGCTGGTGCCGGGAATGCCCGAAGTGCCGGTTCGTCTTCCTGGCCATGGCGCCGTTCATGCCGCGGCAGCGGGTGGTGCACATCTTCGGCGGCGACATGCTGGCCGACCAACGCCAGGTGCCCGGCTACCTGTCGCTGCTCGGCGTGGGCGGGCACAAGCCGTTCGAGTGCGTCGGTGAGGTGGAGGAGTCACTGGTCGCGCTGAGCCTGCTCGCCGAGCAGAAGGGGTGGCGGGACGCCCCGGTGGTGCGGGCGCTGGTGGACCTGGTGCCGGAGACCGCCTGGTCGCCGCGGCCGGCTCGGACGTCTTCACCCCCGGCGGCCCCCACTTCGTCCCCGCCCCCTACGCCAAGGTCCTCACCGCCCTCACCTGATCCCACCCCGGCGGTCAGGGGGTGCGGACGGCGTCCAGGGCGAGCAGGGCCACGTGCAGGGAAAGGCACGCCTCCACCGAGTCGAGGTCGACGTCGAGGATGCGGCCGATCCGGGCCAGGCGTTCATAGAACGCGGGACGGGACAGGTGCGCCGCGGCGGCCCCGGCCGACTTGTTGCGCCCCTGTTCCAGGTACGCGTGGAGGGTCCCGAGCAGTTGCTCCCGGGGGTGCTGGGCGTCGTACGCCAGCAGCGCGCCGAGTTCCCGCTCCACGAAGGTCTGCAGCCGGGGCTCGTCGCGCAGCAGGTGCAGCAGGCCGGCGAGCCCGACGTTCGGCAGCCGGAAGATCGGCAGGTCCCGCCGGTCCCGGCGGGCGGCGTCGGCGATCTGCCGGGCCTCGACCAGCGACCGTCGGGCCTCCCGCAGGCTGCCCACCCCCGAACCGGCGGCCACGATCACCGCGCCGGGCGACGGTCCGCCGGGCAGCTGCCTCGCCGGCGCGGCGTCGAGGCGTACCCGACGAAGGGCGGCGGCGAACGCGGCCAGCGCCCGGTCCTCGGCCGCCGGGTCCGCCACGGCCAGCAGCGCCCCCGATCGCATGGTCGTCGACCGCGCTGGTCAGCGCGGTCAGTTTCGCCTCGCGCAGCGCCTGGCCGACCGCCTCGGCGAGGTCCCGTAGCCGGCCGCCGGACTCCGGGCTGCCGTCGACGGGCAGCCGCCCTCGGTGG
>JAEVHO010000471.1 GCA_016802835.1 Micromonospora sp. ATA32
GTACGTCCAGTCGCGCCGGCCGCGACCACCGAGCAGGACCAGGCGACGGTTGGTGATCACCGCCATGCCCGCGTCGGTGACCTTGATCCCGTCGGGCCGGCGCGGCCGCAGCGCGGGCGGGTCGGGGTCGACGGTCAGTCGGGGCGCGGGCAGCACGGCGGTGTGCCGCACTCCACCAGCTGCGCGGCGGCAGCGCCCAGCAGAACCGACCTCGCCGTGGGCCAGCTCCAGGGGCAGGCCGTCGCCCGCCGCCGGCGACCCCTCGAACTCGACCGCGAGGGTACGCAGCCGCCGCAGCTCGTCGTCGCGCCTTCGCCACGCCTGTTCGGCGTCGCGGAACGTCCGCTGCCGCCGTTCGTTCTGCCGGTGCGCCCACCGGTATCGCCAAGTGGAACCCGTCGAATCAGTCTTCGCCACGCCGACTCCTCCGCCGCGCGAGCCACCATCCGGGGTGTCATACATGTCAACAGCGGCGGCGACCCGGGCGGAATTGGCTAAGCCGGTGAACTGCCCGATCGGAGGAGAAACCGGCACGATAGTCCGATACCGCCGCGTCGATTCACCGTCGCCCAGGTCGACCTCTCCGGCCACGGCGAGCGGCACAAACGGTGTGGGCTGGTCCACCTCTGGGTAACGTCAGCCGAAGTCGGGTGGCGTCGGGCCGCCGGGCATCGCGGACGAGGGGAGGCGTCGGTGACCGGCTCGGACACTCACCCCACCGTGGTGATCGGGGTCGACATCGGCACCACCAGCACCAAATCTGTCGCGTACGACACGCAGGGGCGGCAACTCGCCACGCACTCGGTGGCCTACCCGCTGGACGAGCCGCACCCCGGGTACGCCGAGCAGGACCCGCAGCTCATTTTCGACGCCGTCGTGGAGACCATCCGCGCCGTCGTGGCGGAGGTGCCGGGTCGCATCGCCGGGCTGTCGTTCAGCAGCGCGATGCACAGCCTGATCGGCCTGGACTCCGAGGGCGTCCCGCTCACCGCCTCGGTGACCTGGGCCGACTCTCGGGCCAGCCGGCAGGCCGAGCGGATGCGGGCGGTCCCCGCGGGGCTGGCCCTGCACCGGCGTACCGGCACCCCGGTGCATCCGATGGCGCCGCTGCCGAAGCTGGTCTGGTTCGCCGAGCAGGAACCGAAGCTGTTCGAGCGGGTCGCGCACTGGGTCGGCATCAAGGACTACGTGCTGCTGCGGCTCTGCGAGGCCCTGGTCGTCGACCACTCGATCGCCTCGGCCACCGGGCTGATGAACATCCACACGCTGACCTGGGACGCCGAGGCCCTGCGCGTCGCCGGGATCACCGAGGAACAGCTGCCGCAGCTCGTCCCCACCACCACCGTGCTGCCCGGCCTCACCCCGGAGGCGGCGCAGGCCACCGGGCTGCCGGCCGACATCCCGATCGTGGTCGGCGCCGGCGACGGCCCGCTGGCCAACCTCGGCCTCGGCGCGGTGCACCCCGGCGTGGTCGCGTGCTCCATCGGCACCAGCGGCGCGATGCGGGTGATGGTGGAACGCCCCGCCGTCGACCCGCTCGGCGGCGTCTTCTGCTATGCCCTCACCGAGAACCGGTGGGTGGTCGGCGGCGCGATCAACAACGGCGGCATCGTGCTCGGCTGGGCCGGTGACGCGCTCGCCCCCGAGCTGGGCGAGCACGCCGAGGAGGAACTGCTCGAGCTGGCCGCGCACGCGCCGGTCGGCTCCGGTGGGCTGATCATGCTGCCGTACCTGCTCAGCGAGCGGGCCCCGCACTGGAGCGCGCTGCCCCGCGGCGCGTACGTCGGGCTGACCCACGGCCACCGGCGCGAGCACCTGGTCCGGGCGGCGCTGGAAGGCGTGTGCCAGCAGCTCGCCCTGGTCCTGCAGTCGGTGCGCGCGGCCGGCAACGTGGTCCGCGAGATCCGGGCCAGCGGCGGCTTCGCCCGCAGCCCGCTGTGGCGGCAGATGCTCGCCGACGCCCTCGGGATGCCGGTGCGCTTCCCCGCCGGCCACGAGGGCTCCAGCTTCGGCGCCGCGCTACTGGGTATGCAGGCCCTCGGGCTGATCCCCTCGGTCGACGTGGCCGCCGACCTGGTGCAGATCGACGAGACCGTACGCCCCGACCCGGCGTCCGCGGCCACCTACGCGGCGCTGCTGCCGCTGTTCTCCGAGTTGTACGACGCGCTCGTCCCGACGTTCACGTCGCTGCGTCGACTGGCACCCAGCCTGCCGGCGGAACCGCCGCCCACACCACCTCCCAAGTGATCGCCCGGCCCCGCGCGGGCCGGACGCCGTCCGAAGGTCGTGATAACCGTGACCACTGTTCTCGCCGCACCGGCGGCGCCGCTGAGCAACGCCGGTGACACCCAACTGATCATCGCGGCGCTGCTGGGCATCGCCGCGGTGGTCCTGCTCATCGCCTGGAGCAAGGTCCACCCCTTCCTGTCGCTGATCGTCGGCGCGGCCGTGCTCGGCGTGGTCGCCGGCGTGACACCCGACAAGATCGTCACCTCGTTCAGCGGCGGCGTCGGCTCCACCGTCGGGGGCGTCGGCCTGCTGATCGCACTCGGCGCGATGATCGGTGGCCTGCTGGCCGAGTCCGGCGGCGCGGACGGCATCGTCGGCCGCATCGTCAACCGGGTCTCCGGCTCCGCCCTGCCCTGGGCGATGGCCGGGGTGGCGGCGCTGATCGGCCTGCCACTCTTCTTCGAGGTCGGCGTGGTGCTGCTGGTGCCGATCATTCTGCTGGTGTCCCGGCGTACCGACGTGCCGCTGATGAAGCTCGGCATCCCGGCGCTGGCCGGCCTGTCGGTGCTGCACGGCCTGGTGCCGCCGCACCCGGGCCCGCTGGTCGCGATCTCCTCGCTCAACGCCGACCTCGGCCTGACCCTGGGGCTGGGCCTGCTCGTCGCGATCCCCACCGTGATCATCGCCGGCCCGATCTTCGGCAACTTCATCTCCCGCTACGTCACCGCCACCGCCCCCGAGTCGCTGCTGCCGACCCGCCAGCCGGTCGCCGCCGGCGCGCCCGGGCCGGGTGGTCTCGGTGCGGCGGGCCGCCGGAACAACGTCGACGGTGACCTGCTCACCGAGGACGACCTGGTCAACCCCGGCACCGGCCGGCCGGGCGCCCCGGTCGACGACACCGGCACTGAGACCGCCCGCCGTACGCCCGCGTTCTGGCCCGCTGTGATCACCGTGCTGCTGCCCGTCGTGCTGATGCTGCTGCGCGCCATCGGCGAGCTGACCCTCAACGAAGGCACCGGCGGCCGCAAGACCCTCGACATCATCGGTACGCCGATCGTCGCGCTGCTGGCCGGCGTGATCGTGGCCATGTTCACCCTCGGCTACCGGGCCGGCTTCAACCGCACCCAGGTCTCCTCGGTGCTCGGCGGCTCGCTGCCGCCGATCGCCGGCATCCTGCTGATCGTCGCCGCCGGCGGCGGTTTCAAGCAGGTGCTCGTCGACGCCGGCGTCGGCAACCTCGTCGCCGACGCGGCCAAGAACGCGAACCTCTCACCGCTGCTGCTGGGCTGGCTGGTCGCGGTCGGGATCCGGGTCGCCACCGGCTCGGCCACCGTCGCCACGATCACCGCGGCCGGCATCGTCGCGCCCCTCGCGGCGACCCTGGACCGGCCGGGGGTGGCGCTGCTCGCGCTGGCCGTCGGCTGCGGGTCGCTGTTCTTCTCGCACGTCAACGACGCCGGCTTCTGGCTGGTCAAGGAGTACTTCGGGCTCACCGTCGGGCAGACCATCAAGAGCTGGTCGGTGATGGAGACGATCATCTCGGTGGTCGGCTTCCTCGGCGTGCTGCTGCTCAACCTGCTGCTCTGAGCGCCGCCGGGCGGTCGGGTGACGGTTGCGCCGGCCGGGCCAGCCGAACCGACAGCCACTTATCGTGCAAACATGAGCGAAGCAGACATACTGCCAGGATTCTCCCCGCCACGCCGGTTGGGCGTGTTACCCGAACGAGGGCGCGTCGGGCCGGTGTACCCCGAACGAGGGCGCGGCGGGCGGCCGCG
>JAEVHO010000472.1 GCA_016802835.1 Micromonospora sp. ATA32
CCCGGGCGCCCCGCTGGGCCCCCAGCGCGCCGAGCAGGGCGGCCTTGCCGCCGGGGCCGGCGCAGAGGTCCAGCCAGCGCTCGTCCGGGCCGTCCAGCGGCGCCGCCGTCAGGGCGCTGGCCACCAACTGCGAGCCCTCGTCCTGCACGTGCGCCCGACCGTCGGTCAGTGCCCGCAGGTCACCCGGCGCGCCGCCGGACAGATAGACCGCGTACGGGGAGAAGGCGCCGGGGGCGCCGCCCACCTCGTCGGCCAGCTGGACGGGGTCGGCCAGGCCGGGCCGGGCGCACAGGTGCACCGGCGGGCCCTCGTTGTCCTCGATCAGCAGACGGGCCGTCTCGCCCAGGTCGCCACCGAGCGCCTCGGAGAACGCCCGCACGATCCACTTCGGGTGGCTGTACGCCAGGGCGAGGTGACCGATCGGGTCGGTCTCCATCGGCGGGGCGAGCTTCGCCACCCAGCCGTCGTCGTCGCGGGTGGTGATCTCGCGCAGCACCGCGTTGGCGAAGCCGGTGCGCCCGGCGCGACCGAGCGGACCAGGTCGACGGTCGAGGAGACCGCCGCGTGCGCCGGCACCCGGGTGTGCAGCAGCTGGTACGCCCCGAGCCGCAGCGCGTCGCGGACCGGCGGGTCGATCCGCTGCACGTCGCGCCCGGCGGCCTCGCTGATGATCGCGTCGAGGGTGCCGAGGCGGCGCAGCGTGCCGTAGGTCAGCTCGGTGGCGAACGCCGCGTCCCGGCCGTACAGCCCCTCCTCGCGCAGGAGCGAGGGCAGGACCAGGTTGGCGTACGCGTCGTCGCGGTGCACCGCCGCGATCGCCTCGTACGCCGCCTGCCGGGGCCGGTCGACGGCGGGCCGTACCGGCCGGCCGGTACGCACGCCGCCGCGCCGGTCGGCGCCGAACTGACCGCCGCGCGACCGCTCAGGCCGCTGCCCACCGAAGGACCGCTCCCCCCGAAGGCCGCTCGGGCCGCTGGTCGCCGTACCGCCGCTCGGAGGGCTCCGACGGCCCGGTCACGCGAGCACCTCCCCGGCGGCGACCCGGGCGCCGCGCGCCCAGTCGCTCGTCGGCATCGGTTTCTTGCCGGCGGCCCGCACCTCGCCCAGCTGCACCGGAACGGTGGCCGTGCCGGCGAGCACCCGGGACCGCTCGACCAGCAGCTCACCCGGCTTGAGCTCCGGCCCGTCGGCCACCGGCCGCACCGGACCCAGCTTCACCCGGTCGTCCCGGAACGTCGTCCACGCCCCGGGCGCTGGGCTGCAGGCGCGGATCCGCCGGTCCACCGCGAAGGCGGGGTCGGTCCAGCGCACCCGGGCGTCCTCGACGGTCAGCTTCGGGGCCAGCGACACCCCGTCAGCGGGCTGCGGCTCGGCCCGGGCGGTGCCGTCCTCGATCGCGTCCAGCACCGCCACCAGCAGGCCGGCGCCGGTGTGGGCCAGTCGTTCGAGCAGGTCGCCCGAGGTGTCCGCCGGGCGGATCTCGTCGGTCAGCGTGCCGAAGACCGGTCCGGTGTCCAGGCCCTGCTCGAGCTGGAAGACGCTGGCGCCGGTCAGCTCGTCGCCGTGCAGCACGGCGTGCTGCACGGGAGCCGCGCCGCGCCAGGCGGGCAGCAGCGAGAAGTGCAGGTTGATCCAGCCGTAGCGGGGGATCTCCAGCGCGGCCGGCGGGACCAGCGCGCCGTACGCGACCACCGGCACGCAGTCGGGGGCCAGCTCGCGCAGCCGGTCGAGGAACTCCGGCTCACGGGGCCTGGCCGGGGTCAGCACCTCGACGCCGTGCTCGTCGGCCCAGGCGCCGACCGGAGAGCGGACCACGCCACGGCCGCGGCCGGCCGGGGCGTCGGGACGGGTGAGCACGGCGAGCAGCTCGTGGCGGGAGGCGGCGACGGCCGCCAGGGCGGGCACCGCGACGGCCGGCGTACCGGCGAAGATCACACGCATCGGCGGCTCACCGACCCAGACCGAAGGGATTGGTGAGGTGCGGGCTGAGCTTGACCACCGGCGGGGCGGCCTGGTCGTACCACTCGGCCTGGCGGATCGCCTTCATGGCCTCCTTGCGCCCGTCGGGATCCAGCCGGTCGACGAAGAGCACCCCGTCGAGGTGGTCGGTCTCGTGCTGCACGCAGCGGGCCATCAGGCCGCTGCCGACGATCTGCATCGGATCACCGAAGGCGCTGAACCCCTTGGCGATCACGTTCTGCCGGCGCTTGGTGTCGAAGTAGAGGCCGGGGATGGACAGGCACCCCTCCGGGCCGTCCTGTTCCTCCTCGTCGGGGAACTCCAGCACCGGGTTGACCAGGTGGCCGAGCACGTCGTCGACGTCGAAGGCGAACACCCGCAGCCCCACGCCGAGCTGGGGCGCGGCCAGGCCGGCGCCGCTCTGCTCGCGCATCGTGTCGGTGAGGTCGGCGACGAGCTTGCGCAGCTCGGCGTCGAAGTCGACCACCGGATCGGCCGGCGTGCGCAGCACCGGATCCCCGAAAAGACGGATGGGCTGAACGGTCACGCGGGCTGGCTCCTTCGACGGCGGGACGTGCGGTGCCGTACCAGTCTACGGAGTACCCGCTGCCGTCCCGGCCGGCGTACCGGGATCGGTGGCATGCGACTCGGTGTCGAGCGTCACCAACGCCTCAGGCGCCGGAGCCGGGCTCCCCGGCCAGCACGGCGTCCCCGCCGAGCAGCGCGTGCTCCGGCAGCGGCAGCTGGATCTTGTGCGCCGCCTCCCAGTCGTACACGGTGCTGGGCCGGACCTGGGCGGCGAAGTAGTCCACCGCGCTCATCCCGCCGACCACCGGCTCGTCCACCTCGGCGACCAGCCGGGCCGGGACCAGGTGGAAGCCGTTCTGCAGGGCGGCGCTGAGTCGGCGGTGGCCGTCGACGACGAAGAAGTACTCCCCGGTGTAGCCGATGGTCAGCGGCTCCAGCCCCTCGTCGCCGACGCTGGCGACGTCGCCGACGAACTCCGAGTCCCAGAGCCCGCGCAGGGTGGCGATGTCCTCGGTCGGGTAGACCCGGGCCGGGTCGAGCAGCAGCAGCGGCGGGGCCTCCCGCAGCACGTCCGCGCCGAGCCGACCCTCGTACGCGTCGATGATGTGCTCCACCACCTCGGCCGCGGATGCCCGGGTGGTGTCGCAGACCAGGTCGTAGTTGCGCAGCCGCGCCTTGTCGACGCCGTACCGGATGATGAACCGGCCCCGCTCGCTCTCGCTGCGCTCCCTGAGCTTGGCCTTCGCCTCCTCCAGGGAGGTGTAGCTCTCGGCCGGGCCGGAGGGGCGGCCGAGCGCCCGGCGGGCCGCCTCGCCGGGTTCGGTGATCATGTGCACCTTGAGCGCGTCGGTGAAGAAGTGCCAGGCCAGCCGAGAGTCCATCACCAGCCGCTCGCCCGAGGCGGCGATGTCCCGCTGGAGCTGGTCGACGTACCCGTCGACGGCCTGGTCCAGCTCGGCGTGCAGGTTGAGCTGGAGCGCGGTCATCTGGCGCTGCTGGGCCATCTCGCGGTAGAGGTCGCCGACGCTGACCCGGCGCAGCCCGAGCCGCTTGGCCACCGCCGTGGAGACGGTGCTCTTGCCGCTGCCGAGGTCGCCGTTGAAGACGATCGATTTGCGAACGGTCACGACTGGTCCACCCCTGCTCACCGGCTGATTGACATCATCGATCTGGCGTCGAACCGACGCGCTCCCGCCATCGTCGCGCCATCCGTGCGCCCGGGCATGACGGGCGATGCTACCACTGCCCCGCCACCGATTTGCCGGACGCGGTGTGCGACGGCGACCTGCCGGACGGGCGGGCCGACCGGCCGGTGGCCTGGGTCACCCCGGCGACGCCGTGCCGCCGCCCGGCCGCTCAGAACAGGCTCAGCGGGTCGACCTGGAGGCGGACCGGCTCGGCGGCCTTGCGGGCGGTCCGCACCCCGGCGGCGGAGTGCAGCGCCTCGGCGAGGGCCGCGGCGCGGGCCCGGGGCACCCGGACCAGCTCCGCTCCCGGTCTCGTCTGCGGGG
>JAEVHO010000473.1 GCA_016802835.1 Micromonospora sp. ATA32
CCGGTCACCCACCGCGGCCACCAGCTCGCCGACGGCCCGGTCGACCACCGGCCCGGCCTCGGTCAGGCTGCGCTGCTCGCGGACGGTCGGCGGGTCGCGACCGCGCCCCGGTCACCCACCGCGGCCACCAGCTCGCCGACGGCCCGGTCGACCACCGGCCCGGCCTCGGTCAGGCTGCGCTGCTCGCGGACGGTCGGCGGGTCGCGGCGGACCGACATCCAGGTGAGCCCGGCCAGCAGCACCGCCCAGGCCACGGTCGCGGCCAGCAGCCAGCGGGCCGGCCGGCGCTTCGGCGCCGGCTCGTCAGGACCAGTCGACGGGGCGTACCCCGCCTGGACAACACCGCTCACGCCGTCATCGTGTCACGCGCGGACAGCAGGCCCGGCGGCACGGCCACGCCAGCCGGTGACCCACGCCGCGGAGGGTCTGCACCGGCGGGCCAGCGGGCAGGACGCAGCATCGGGGCCGGCGGCGGTCGACGGCGGACACGCCGGGGCCGGCCACCCCGGTGGGGTGACCGGCCCCGGGCCGATCAGAGCGTGGGTCAGGCGACCGTCACGGCCACCTCGTTGATCCCCCGGGCGGCGGTGACGGCGGTGTCGCCGTTGCCGTGCCGGGACAGCGCCCGCAGCGTCCAGCTGCCCGGCGCGGCGAAGAACCGGAACTGGCCGGCGGGGGAGGTGACCACCTCGGCGGTGAACTCACCGGTGGAGTCGAGCAGCCGGACGTACGCGCCCGGCACGATCTCGCCGGACTCGGCCAACACCTGGCCGGTGATGACGGTTTCCTTCTCCAGGTCCAGGCTGGCTGGCAGCGGAGCGGCCTGGTCGGGTGCGGCGCACCCGGCAGCGGTGGGAGCCGTCATCTCATGCCTCCCCGGGCTCGTCGCCGAGCACCACCGGCACGCCGACCAGCGAGCCGTACTCGACCCACGAGCCGTCGTAGTTCTTCACGTTCCGGTGGCCGAGCAGTTCCTTGAGCACGAACCAGGTGTGCGAGGAGCGCTCACCGATCCGGCAGTACGCGATGGCGTCCTTGCTGTCGTCCAGCCCGGCGGCGGCGTAGATCTTGCGCAGCTCGTCGTCGGACTTGAACGTGCCGTCCTCGTTCGCCGCCTTGGACCACGGAACGTTGACCGCGGTGGGGACGTGGCCGGCCCGCTGTGCTGCTCCTGCGGCAGGTGGGCCGGGGCGAGCAGCCGGCCGCCGTACTCGTCGGGGGAGCGCACGTCGACCAGGTTCTTGATGCCGATCGCCGCGACGACCTCGTCCCGGAAGGCGCGGATCGAGCGGTCCTGCTCCTGGGCGACGTACCGGGTGGCGGGGCGGGAGACGGCGTCGGTCACCAGCGGGCGACCGTCCAGCTCCCACTTCTTGCGACCGCCGTCGATCAGCTTCACGTTCCGGTGGCCGTAGAGCGTGAAGTACCAGTACGCGTACGCGGCGAACCAGTTGTTGTTGCCGCCGTAGAGCACCACGACGTCGTCGTTGGAGATGCCGCGCTCGGACAGGAGCGCCTCGAACTGGCTCTTGTTGACGAAGTCCCGGCGCACCGGGTCCTGCAGGTCGGTCTTCCAGTCGAGCTTGATCGCACCGGCGAGGTGCCCGGTGTCGTAGGCGGAGGTGTCCTCGTCGACCTCGACGAAGACGACGCCCGGGGCGTCGATGTTCTTCTCGGCCCATTCGGCCGAAACGAGTGCGGTGTCGCGACTCATCAGATCACTCCCTGGTGAGGATGGATGGTGAGCCAGCGCGTGGAGATCGAGAATTGTGACTGTCGCACCACGCGCGGAACCCAGTGGGAAGGACGGGATCACGGTTCGTGCGACGGCGCCGCTGCCGGGCGATGAGGGAACACCGGAGGGTACGCGGACCCTGTGGCCGGTGGCCGCTAGGCGGCCGAGAACAGCCCCGCCGTCAGATGACGGGGCGACACAGGCAGGTGGCCACGCGGCACAGGTCGACCGCGCGCCGTTTGGTGAGGAACGTCCCCATGAGCAGGGAGCCTACCAGCGGGTCGCGGCGCCGCCACCGAGCCGACCAGCATCCGGGACGCGGCCCGGGCATCGATGACATCGGCGGCGCCGGACGTCCCGGCAGGTGGCACCCGCATGCGGGCGGCGCGCGGCACCCGCGCGGCGGGCGGCCTCAGCTGGCGGAGTTGATCGGGACGTTCTTCGCGTCGGCGGTCACCGCGAGCCCCTCGGGTAGCGGCTTGACCTCCCGGACGGCCAGCTGGAACGGCAGTTCCGGCAGGGGCACGTTGACCGAGATGCCCTTGGCGTAGTTGTTCAGCAGCGTCTTCGCCAGCGGCACCGCCGGCAGCCCCGGCGCGTCCAGGTCGTTGAAGCGCAGCGCCACCTGGCCGTCCTTGGCGACGGTCACGTCGGCGGTGCCGGTGACGGTCACCTTCGCCCCGAGGATGTCCACCGGGGCGGTGACGGTCAGCTTGCCGTCCTTCTCGCCGAGGCTCAGCCCCGGCCGGTCGAGCATCTTGGCGAGGCTGTCGTAGGTGATCGTGCCGGTGCCGTCGACGGTCTCGGCGACCACCTCGCCCTTCCCGGAGCGCAGGGTGTCCAGCGAGGCCCGGACGTTGCGCGCGTCCACGTCGAGGGTGGGCAGGCTGACCGCGTCACCCTGCACCGAACCCTGCACGTCGCGCAGCACGATGGAGATGTGCTGATACTTCCCGTCGAGCACCTGGGTGAGGAACGGGAAGCCGCCGACGTCGACCTTGGGCGTCGAGGACGTCGCCCCCTGCTTGGCGACCTGCTGGCGGACCTGGTCGGCGATGGCCCGCTCGGCCACCCCGGCCGCCACCCGGTCGGCGACGACCAGCAGCCCGACCAGGAGCAGCAGCAGGACGACGAGGGTGACCAGCACCTTGCGGCCGCGTCGCCGGGGACGCTCCTGCTCGTACGCCGGATAGGCCTCTGCCACGCCGCCTCCTGTCTCCGGTCGCCGCTGCGCGGCGAACCTGCACGTCCGATCGCCGCGTAGCGGCGGACCAGTGGTACCCGATGCGAGGAATGCTCAACCGTACGCTCAGAGGAACAGGATGCACATGGCGTACGCGGCGGCGCGGCCAGCGCGAAGCCGCCGAGCGGGCCCTGCATGTGCCGGGCCACCCACATGGTCGGCGGCTCACCGGCCATCAGCCGACCCGCCTCGGCGTACCCGACGGCCAGATCGGCGAGCACGGCGGTGACCGCGGTGACCAGCCCGATCAGCGCGGCCCGGGTCGGCGTGAAGGGGGACGACCAGGTAGCCGCCGAGGACCCCGCTGACCAGCGTGCCGATCATCGCGCCGCAGACCCACCCCGCCGCGCCCGGGCACTGCGGCGCGAGCCGCGGCCAGGGAGCCACCGCGTCGGTCAGCCGGGCCACGGTGAGCGCGACGCCGGTGGCGGTCAGGCAGACCGTGATCGCCTGGGTGCCGGCCGGGATCCGGCTGAGCACGATCAGGGTGGCGAACGCGACCACGCCGACCACGATCAGCAGGGTGGTGCCGAGCGAGTCGGTCACCCGGACCCGGTCGACCCGGCGGACCAGCTGACCGAGCACGCCGAGCACGAAGCCACCCACGGCGACGTAGCCCAGCGGGGCCAGGCCGGCGATGTCCGACTGGACGGCGGCGGTGTCGGCCGCGGCGGCCACCGCGGCGCTGACCAGGGCGACGAGCAGCAGCGCGGGCGGTCGCATGGCCATCGTCCAGGCGAGAATGAAGAGCAGCTGCACGCCGAAGATGATGAACGCGAACGGCAGCCGGTGTCCGGGGCCGGCGGTCTGGGCGCCGAGCACCAGACCGACGCCGAGCAGCGCGGCGAAGCCGGCGACGGTCAGCGAGAGCGGTCGGCGTACCGGAACCGGCTCCACCGCCTCCGCGGCCGGCTCGGCGGCGGCGTCCTCCTCCGACCGGCGTGGCGGCTCACCGCTGCGGCGGGCCCGGCGCGGTCCGCCCCGCGGCCGCCGCTCCCCCAGGTC
>JAEVHO010000474.1 GCA_016802835.1 Micromonospora sp. ATA32
CCGGCCCAGCTGGCGCTCCCAGATCACCCGGCCGAGCAGCCGGGAGAGCGCGAACAGGCCCACGGCCACCAACAGGCTCAGCACGAAGGTGAGCAGCGGCGCGCCGAGGTTCCCCCGGCCGGAGATCGCCCAGATGCCCCAGCAGACGAAGGCGAAGAGGGTGGCGGCGGTGCTCCACTGGCCGCCCCGACGCAGCTGGGCCAGGTGCCAGCTCATCGGGCGGCGCGGCGCCGGCGTGTCCGACCAGCCCGTGCCGGTCGGCTCCTGGCCGACGACGGGGAACTGCTCGGTGCGCGGGGTCCGGCGCTCACCGACGGAGGCCACCCCCCGCCGGAAACCGTCCCGCTGGGCCGGCACCCCGACACCGGGCTGCGGCGGCACCTCGACGGTTCGCTCCGCCCATGGTTGTGCCTGGTCTGCCATTCGAATCCTCCCCCCGGACCGACGCCCAACCGGTCGCCGTCCCTGTCGAGGGTAGCCAGCCGGCAAATCGGTCGCCGACCCGGCGGAGATCGACTAGACAGGTCCGATGACCGACTCCGGAATGCCCGTCACCGTCGCCCGGGCCGAGGACTTCGACGAGCTGGCCCGGATGCTCGGCCACCTCTTCCACGGCACCCTGGAACCCGAGTCACACGAGGTCGAGCGGGGGATCTTCGAGCCGGAGCGGACGCTGCTGGTCCGGGACGGGTCGGAGCTGGTGGGCAGCGCCTCGGCCTTCACCCGGGAGCTGGGGGTGCCCGGCGGCGCCGTGCCGGCCGCCCACGTGACCATGGTCGGGGTGGCGCCGACCCACCGCCGCCGCGGACTGCTGACCGGCCTGATGCGTCGGCAGCTGCGGGAGATCCGGGACGCCGCCCGCGAGCCGGTGGCGGTGCTCTGGGCCAGCGAGGGGCGGATCTACCCGCGCTTCGGCTACGGCCTCGCCGCGCAACGGCTCGCGATGGAGTGCGAGACCGTCGAGCTGCGGGTGCCGGAGCCGGCGTCCGCCGTGCGCCGGTTACGCCTGGTCCCGCCGGCGGCGCGGCAACCCGAGCTGGCCCGGTTGTACGACCGGCTGCGGGTCGACCGGCCCGGCTGGTCGAGTCGGGACGACCGCTGGTGGCGGTACGTGCTGAGCGATCCGGCCGCGCACCGGGGTGGCGCCACCGAGCTGCGGCTGGTGGCGTACGACGGGCCGGACGGCCTCGACGGGTACGCGCTGTGGCGGACGAAGGACGAGGGCGACCGCAGCGGCCCCCGCGCCCTCACCATCGCCCACGAGGTGGTGGCTGCCACACCGGAGGCGTACCTGGCGCTGTGGCGGATGCTGCTCTCGATCGACCTGACCCGGCGGCTCTCCTTCCGGGCCGGCGCGGTGGACGAGCCGCTGCTGCGCCTGGTCAACGAGCCCCGCAGGCTCGGCGCCCAGCTGGTCGACGCGCTCTGGGTCCGGCTGGTCGACGTGCCTGCCGCGCTGGCCGCCCGCCGGTACGCCACCGGGCTCGACGTGGTGATCGAGGTCACCGACGAGCTGTTCCCGGAGAACGCCGGACGCTGGCGGCTCAGCGGTGGCCCGGACGGGGCCAGCTGCACCCGCACCGACCGGCCCGCCCAGCTCGGCTGCGACGTGCGGTCGCTCGGCGAGCTGTACCTGGGCGGCGCGGGACGACCGCGCTGGCCGCCACGGCCGGGTACGCGAGCTGGCACCGGGAGCGCTCGCCGCGGCGGGTCCGGCCTTCGGCTGGCACCGCGCCCCGGCCGCCATGGAGATGTTCTAGGCGGGCGTCGGGCGGGCCCGGGGCGGTACGGTCGGCTGATGGGGGAAGCGGAGCGACGGCGACGCCGGCTACGGCACCACTCCGAGGGTGACGGGCCCGGTCGGGACCCGGACGGTCCGGCCGCCACGACGGCCGAGGTGCACGACGGCGCCGAACCGCCGCGGACCCGCCGGGGCGGTCCCGTCCCGGAGGATCGGGAGGGCGAGCGGGGCCTGCGTGGCCTGGTCGGCTCCGGCTCCTCGCAGGTGGGGGTCAGCGCCGCGATGCGGGCCCGGGACGCCGCCCGTCTCCGCGACGAGGACCTCGCCGAGGCCGAGGCTCGGCTGGTGGTCGTGCGGCGGAACTGGGTGCCCCGGGAGGACCTGCCGCGCTCCGGCCGCTGACCGGTTCCGGCGGCCGGTCGGCCGCCGGCCACCTCGGGTCAGGGCAGCTCGGGCAGTTCCCGGCTCTGCTCGTACGCGGCGACCTGGGCGATCCGCCGGGAGTGCCGCGGGTTGCCGGAGAACGGCGTGGCGAGGAACGCCTCGACGAGGGCGGTCGCCTCGTCCAGGGTGTGCTGCCGGGCGCCGACGGCGACGATGTTGGCGTCGTTGTGCTCGCGGGCGAGCTGGGCGGTGTCGATGTTCCAGGCGAGCGCCGCCGAACCCCGGCGACCTTGTTCGCGGCGATCTGTTCGCCGTTGCCCGAGCCGCCGATGACCACCCCGAGGCTGCCCGGGTCGCCGACCACGCGGTCCCCGGTGTGCAGGCAGAAGGCCGGGTAGTCGTCATCCGGGTCGAAGGCGTGCGGGCCGACGTCCACCACCTCGTAGCCCTGCTTGGCCAGGTGGTTGACCAGGTGCACCTTCAACTCGAAACCGGCGTGGTCGGATCCCAGGTAGACGCGCATACCGGGCAGTCTGTCAGGCCGTACCCCCGGACGCCGCGCGGGCGGCGCCACGGAGGCGGATTCGTCACAGCTCAGCGGGGCAGCTCAGCCACCACCAGGCCGCCGCGGGCCTTCGGGGTGAACCAGGTGCTCTTGCGGGGCATCTTCTCCCGGGCCAGGTTCACCGCGACGAAGTCGTCCACGGTCACCGGGGCGATCAGGATGGCCAGCTCGGCCCGGCCGGCGTCGACCTCGCCGGTCAGCCAGCTCGCCGGGTAGTCGCCGCCGACGTAGGTGATCCGCTTGTCGCCCGGGTCGAGCCCGAGGGCGTCGCGCAGCAGCAACCGCTCGACCAGGGCGTGGTCGAGGTTCTCCATCCGGGCGCCGGCGCCGTGCGGCAGCGTGACCGCGTACCCCTGGCCGGGGAGCCGGAGGTGCACGGTGCCGCCGGCCGCCGGGACCTCGACCGGGCCGTCGATCGGGGTGACCTCCGCGCCCGCGGCCCGGAGCCGGTCGAGCAGCTCGTCCGGGGTGGTGGTCAGCTCGCTGACCAGGCGGTTGTAGGGCTGGATCGCCACCGACCGCGGGGTGGTCACCACGGACAGGAAGCGCGGCAGCCCGCCGGTCTGGGCGGCCAGGCTGCGGTGGTTGCCGTCGGCGACCACCAGCTCGGCCGCCGCCGGCCAGCGCGGTCAGCTCGTCCTGCTCGGGGCCCGGGCCGAGCAGCCAGATGGCGTGGGTCCGCCCGGCCTGGTCGGTGTCGGTCGCGGCCGGCGCGCCGGCCCGGTCGGTGGCCGCCGAGAGCGCCTCGTGCAGCTCCTCGCCCCGGCCGGTCTGCAGCAGCAGCACGGGCGAGAGCAGGTGGCGGAGCGCGTCGGCGAGGGCGACCCGCTCGCGGACCTTGGCGATGAAGACGTCCTCGTTGCGGATCACCAGACCGGGCTCGTCCGCCCGGGTGGAGATCTGGTCCGTGTCGACCATGGCGAACAGCCCGTACGCCGGCTCCTCGCCTGGTGCGCTGATCCGGTAGAGCACCACGACCTGCTCGGCCGGGGTGTAGCTGCCGTCCGCCTTCGCCTCGGCCAGCCGCGCGACCGCGTCGGGCAGGGCGTCGAGGAAGGATCGGCCCAGGCTCCCCGGCGCCCGGTGCGGCATCTCGATGCCGAGGGCACTGTGCGGGTTCGCCTCGATGATCGCGGTGATCTCCGCGTCGTCGGCGAACTCGTCGTAGTTCTGCGCGCCGGTGCCGCCAGTGGTGATCCAGGCCCGGGCGATCGGATGCACGACCGTCATGCCCGGTGACGCTACCGGCGTGCGGTGGTGGCGGTGGCGCGGACCCACCGCCGTCCACCAGAT
>JAEVHO010000475.1 GCA_016802835.1 Micromonospora sp. ATA32
GTGCTAGCCCCCGGCCTGACGGTCGGGGCACGGAACGGGCCGGCGCCGGCGGGAGCCGGCGGGGCGGCAGGGACGGGGAGGAGACGCATGCAGCGGTGGCGGGGGTACGAGGCGGCGCCCGGTGGCTGGGGGCGGTCGGTCGTCACCATCGGCGTCTTCGACGGCGTGCACAAGGGGCACCAGGCGACCATCGGCCATGCCGTGGCGCGGGCCCGGGAGCTGGGCGTGCAGTCGGTGGTCGTCACCTTCGACCCGCACCCGGCCGAGGTGGTCCGCCCCGGATCGCACCCGGCGGTGCTCACCGAGCAGGCCCGCAAGGCGGAGCTGATCGAGCAGCTCGGCGTCGACGTGCTCTGCGTGGTGCCGTTCACGCCGGAGTTCTCCCGGCTGCCGGCCGAGGCGTTCGTGCACGACATCCTGGTCGAGCACCTGCACGCCGCGCTGGTGGTGGTCGGGGAGAACTTCCGGTTCGGGCACAAGGCGGCCGGCGACGTGGCCCTGCTGGAGCGGCTCGGTCGGACCTTCGGGTTCGGTGTCGAGGGCGCTCCGCTGGTGGCCGGGGACGGCACGGTCTTCTCCTCCACGTACATCCGCTCCTGCGTCGACGCCGGCGACGTGGTCGCGGCGGCCGCCGCGCTGGGCCGTCCGCACCGGCTGGAGGGGGTCGTGGTCCGCGGCGACCAGCGCGGGCGTGAGCTGGGCTTCCCGACCGCCAACCTGCTCTGCCACCGGTACGCGGCGGTGCCGGCCGACGGCATCTACGCCGCCCGGCTCGTCCGCCGGGGGCACCCGCAGCCGCTGGCCGCCGCCGTCTCGATCGGCACCAACCCGACCTTCTCCGGTCGGGAGCGGCGGGTCGAGGCGTACGTGCTCGACTTCTCCGGCGACCTGTACGGCGAGCGGCTGGCTCTGGACTTCGTGGCGCACCTGCGGGAGCAGCGCCGCTACGACGGGATCGAGCCGCTGATCGCGCAGATCGCCGAGGACGTCGAGCGGACCCGCCGGGCGCTGGGCTGACCCGACTCACGCCCTTGCCGGGGTGGGCCCGGGGGTGGACTGGTAGTCTTGCGGAGACGTCGGCTGACCGACGAAGGGGCCTCGCGTGCCTGCACGACGCCGCGGGTGCGAGGTTCAGTCCGTTCCCGGTCCCCGGACCGAGACGACGGACATCCGAGATCAACCCACCGAAACAGGGAGAAAATGGCGCTCGACCAGGAAGACAAGGCCAAGATCCGCCAGGAGTACGCGACCGCCGAGGGTGACACCGGTTCCCCCGAGGTGCAGGTCGCGGTCCTGACCAAGCGGATCGCGGAGCTCACCGAGCACCTGAAGGTGCACAAGCACGACCACCACAGCCGCCGCGGGCTGCTGCTGCTGGTCGGCCGTCGCCGTCGGCTGCTCAACTACGTGCAGAAGAAGGACATCGCTCGCTACCGGTCGCTCATCGAGCGGCTCGGCCTGCGCCGATGACCTGACGGGGGAGTGGCCGACGGCCGCTCCCCCGTTTCGGTACGCCCCTCGCGAAGAGGCCCGGCGTACCACCTGAAAGAAGAACAGGGCCGCGCGACCACCCGACAGGGAGCCGGTCAGCGTACCGGTCTCCGGTAGTGGCCCCCGGGACTTCCGGCAGTACGCCGGTCACCCGGGCGCTTCGATCGAAGACCGGCCGTCTGAGCAGCTCCCCGCGTCGCGCACCCCCGATGCGAAGGAGCACCACGCGAACATGACCGAGACCAGACTCGGCACCGAATCCCGCACCGCCGTGATCGACAACGGGTCCTTCGGCACCCGTGAGATCACCTTCTCCACCGGCCGGATGGCCCGTCAGGCCGCCGGTTCCGTCGTCGCCCAGCTGGGCGAGACGGTGGTCCTCTCCGCCACCACCGCCGGCAAGCAGCCGAAGGAGCAGTTCGACTTCTTCCCGCTGACCGTGGACGTGGAGGAGCGGATGTACGCCGCGGGCCGGATCCCCGGCTCGTTCTTCCGCCGTGAGGGCCGGCCGAGCGAGGACGCGATCCTCACCTGCCGGCTGATCGACCGTCCACTGCGCCCCTCGTTCGTCAAGGGCCTGCGCAACGAGGTCCAGGTCGTCGAGACGGTCCTCGCGCTCGACCCGCAGCACCCGTACGACGTCGTCGCGATCAACGCCGCCTCGATGTCGACCAAGCTCTCCGGCCTGCCGTTCTCCGGCCCGATCGGCGCGACCCGGGTCGCGCACATCGACGGCCAATGGGTGGCCTTCCCGACCCTGGAGGAGCTGGCCCGGGCCACCTTCGACATGGTCGTGGCTGGTCGCGCGCTGCCGGACGGCGATGTCGCGATCATGATGGTCGAGGCCGAGGCGACGCCGAACGCGATTGCCCTGATCTCGGGCGGTGCCACCGCCCCGACCGAGGAGGTCGTCGCCAGCGGCCTGGAGGCTGCCAAGCCGGCGATCCGCGAGCTGTGCCGGGCGCAGAGCGAGCTGGCCGAGGTCTCCGCCAAGCCGGTCACCGAGTTCCCGGTGTTCCTGGACTACCAGGACGACGTCTACGAGGCGGTCGCCCAGACCTCTCGCGCCGACGTCGCCGAGCCCTCCAGATCGCCGGCAAGGCGGACCGCGAGGAGGCCCTGGACCGGGTCAAGGCCCGGGTGCAGGAGGAGATCAACCCGCGCTTCGAGGGTCGCGAGAAGGAGGTCAGCGCCGCGTTCCGGGCGCTGACCAAGTCCGAGGTCCGGGGTCGGGTCCTGCGCGAGCAGGTCCGGATCGACGGCCGCGGCCCGCGCGACATCCGGCCGCTGACCGCCGAGGTCGGCGTGCTGCCACGGGTGCACGGCTCGGCGCTGTTCGAGCGGGGCGAGACGCAGATCCTCGGCGTCACCACGCTCAACATGCTGCGCATGGAGCAGATGGTGGACACCCTCTCCCCGGAGAACCGCAAGCGCTACATGCACAACTACAACTTCCCGCCGTACTCGACCGGTGAGACCGGCCGGGTCGGCTCGCCGAAGCGGCGCGAGATCGGCCACGGGCTGCTCGCCGAGCGGGCGCTGATCCCGGTGCTGCCGGCCCGCGAGGAGTTCCCGTACGCGATCCGTCAGGTCTCCGAGGCGCTCGGCTCGAACGGCTCGACCTCGATGGGTTCGGTCTGCGCCTCGACCCTGGCGCTGCTCTCCGCCGGTGTGCCGCTCAAGGCGCCGGTGGCCGGCATCGCGATGGGCCTCATCTCCGACGAGGTGGACGGCAAGACCCAGTACGTGACGCTGACCGACATCCTCGGGGCCGAGGACGCGTTCGGTGACATGGACTTCAAGGTCGCCGGCACGCCGGAGTTCGTCACCGCGCTCCAGCTCGACACCAAGCTCAACGGCATCCCGTCGGACGTGCTGGCCGCCGCGTTGCAGCAGGCCAATGAGGCCCGGCAGACCATTCTCGGCGTGATGCGGATGGCGATCGAGGCCCCGGCGAACATGTCGGACTACGCGCCGCGGGTGACCACCGTCAAGATCCCGGTCGACAAGATCGGCATGGTGATCGGCCCGAAGGGGCAGACCATCAACGCCATCCAGGACGAGACCGGCGCCGAGATCTCCATCGAGGACGACGGCACGATCTACGTCGGAGCGACCAACGGCCCGTCGGCGCAGGCCGCCGTGGACCGGATCAACGGGATCGCCAACCCGACCCTGCCGAAGGTCGGCGAGAAGTACCTCGGAACGGTGGTCAAGACCGCCCCGTTCGGCGCGTTCATCTCGCTGCTGCCCGGCCGGGACGGCCTGCTGCACATCTCCAAGGTGGGCGACGGCAAGCGGGTCGAGCGAGTCGAGGACTACCTCAACGTCGGCGACCGGGTCGAGGTGGAGATCGCGGACATCGACGCCCGCGGCAAGATCTACCTGGACAAGGTCCGTCCGGAGGGCGCCGAGGCGCCGGCCGCCGAGGCGGGCGCCGAGCGC
>JAEVHO010000476.1 GCA_016802835.1 Micromonospora sp. ATA32
CGGCGAGGGCGGGGTTGCGGGCAAGGGCGGGACCGTGCGAATAGGTGCCGAGCAGCTTGCCGCGCCAGGCGCCCTCGGTGGCGCCGTCGTTGCCGATCCCGGCGGTGACCCGGGCCAGCGGCGACACCCCCGGACCGAGGTGGGTGCGCCCGCCGTGGTTCTCGAAGCCGGACAGCGCCGGGATGCCGAGCCGCGGGTCGATCTCGCCGGCCAGCTCGCCGACCGCCCGGGTCGGGCCCCGGTCGGAGGAGAGGTCCAGCAGCTCCAGCCCGGCGCACCTGGTGCCCTTGGCGAAGAAGGAGGTGCCGAGGAGCTGGTAGCCGGCGCAGACGCCGAACACCACGGAGCCCTGGGCGACGGCCCGGTGCAGGCCGCCGTCGGCCAGCAGCCGCTGCGCGCCGAGCGCCTGCGGACCGTCCTCACCGCCACCGATCAGGTAGATGTCGGCGGTGGCGGGCAGCCGCTGGTCGGAGCGGACCTCGAGCACCTCGACGGGCATCCGGCGCTGCCGGGCGCGCCGGGCCAGGATCAGCGCGTTGCCCCGGTCGCCGTAGGTGGAGAGCAGGTCGGGGTAGATCCAGACGATGCGCAGGCTCTCAGTTGACACGGTCCAACTCCGCTCGGATGTCCTGGAACGCGGTGTAATTGGCGATCACCTCGAGGCGGCCCGGCGGGACCGACCGGATCGCGTCGTCGAACGTCCGGACGTGCTGGAACGGCACGTCGTTGACGTCGAGGCGGACCGCCAGGTCGTACGCCCGGTCGCCGGTGATCAGCACCTGCCGGCCGCGCAGCGGGGCGAAGTCGACGTCGAAGAGCCAGGAGGTGTCCAACCCGTCGGGGTCGCGGGCGTTGATGGAGAGCAGGGTCGGGGCGTCGTCGGCCATGTCGAACGCCTCCAGCCAGCTGGCCGGGTTCTTGGCCAGCAGCAGCCGGATGTTGCGGCCGTCCCGGTCGACCTGCGCGTACCGGCCGGCGACCGAGGTGACGCTGCCGAGACGGGTCACTGCGTCGACCGGACGGACGCCGAACTCGGCGGCGACGGCCAGCGCGGTCGCGGCGTTGCCGAGGTTGACCCGGCCGGGCAGCGCGAGCATCACCTTGTGCCAGGCGCCGGTCGGGTCGAGCACGCCGTCGTCCTCCACCGTCCACTGCGGCTCCGGGCGGCGCAGCGGGCAGCCGGTGCACCACCACCGCTCGCCGGAGCGCTCGATCGGTGACCCGCACTCGGGGCAGACCCACGAGTCGTCGTGCCACCGCTGGCCGGCGCTGAACCAGGTCACGTGCGGCGGGTTGACGCCGCGAGCGGGGTCGGCCGGCGGGGTGGCCGCCCAGACCACCATCGGGTCGTCGGCGTTGGCCACCACCCGGATGTCGCTGTGCCGGACCAGCGCCGCGCGCCAGAGCTGCGCCATCATGGCGACCTCCTTGGCCCGGTCGAGCTGGTCGCGGGAGAGGTTCAGCAGCGCCACCACGTGTGGCTCGGTGGCCTCCAGCACCTGCGCCAGGTAGTGCTCGTCCACCTCGAGCACCGCGTACGGGGTGCTGCCGGCCTTGGCCAGTGCCGAGGTGTGCCCGGAGGGCATGTTGGCGCCGTACGAGTTGGTGGCCACCCGGCCCAGCACGCCGACCGCGGCGGCGGTCAGCCGGGTGGTGGTGGTCTTGCCGTTGGTGCCGGAGACCAGGGCGATGGCGCGACCGGCGGAGAGATGCGCCAGCAGGTCGGGGTCGATCTTGAGACCGATCCACCCGCCGATCACCGAGCCGTCGCCCCGACCCGCGGCCCGCGACAGCGCCGCGGCAGTCCGCGACACCGAGCTGGCCACCTTTGCCCGCAGGGGCATCTTCGAGTCCGTCACCCGAGCGAGGTTACCGGACCGGCGGGCCCGCCAGATCGCCGCCGACGGCGATCCGTTCGGCCGGGGCTGCCCGGGCGACCGGCCAGCCCGCGCTCGGCCGGACGGGATCGATCAATGTCGGGAAGCGGACGCGGCGCTGGGGCGCTCCGGCCCTCCACTCCGCGCCACCCCTGTTGACGTGGGCTTTTGCCCACGGAAGCGGCGCGCCACGCGGGCGATTCTGGTTGCAGGTGGAGGGAAGTGGAGTAGAGTGGGGCGCGATGGTGAGGCCGGGAGGGCCCACCGGCCCGGGGGGTCAGCGGCGCCGCGAACGCCGCTAAAGGGCGAGGGGGTTGGGCCGATGTTCCTCGGCACCCACACCCCACGCCTGGACGAAAAGGGCCGGTTGATCCTTCCAGCGAAGTTCCGGGACGAGCTGGCGGGGGGTGTCGTGATCACCAAAGGGCAGGAGCGCTGCCTCTACGTCTTCCCGACGCCGGAGTTCCAGCGGATCGCGGAGCAGTTGCGCGCGCAACCGATGACGCACAAGGCGGCCCGGGCGTACAGCCGGGTCTTCTTCGCCAGCGCGCACGACGAGGTCCCCGACAAGCAGGGGCGCGTCACCATCCCAGCCCACCTGCGTGCCTACGCCGCACTCGACCGCGAGTTGGTGGTCATCGGCGCGAGCACCCGGGTGGAGATCTGGGACAGGGCGGCCTGGGAGACCTACCTCGCGGAGAGCGAAGACGACTTCGCCGACATCTCCGAGGGGGTGCTGCCCGGCGGTCTGTAGGGCGAGACGACGCCCGACGTACTGCGAGATCTCCAGCCGCTTTCGAGTTCCTGGCGCCCCTTCCCCGGTGCCAGGCGCACGATCCAGTCTCCGGGTCCGCGGCTCGGCGGCGGGCGGGAGCGGATGGGGATCTGGCGGTACGACGGAAGCGTCGTCCGACGACGGAAGCGCAACGTTCGACACGGTTTCAACAGTGGGGGTCGACATGGGGGAGCTACGCGGCACGCACGTGCCGGTGCTGCTCGAGCGGTGTCTCGAGTTGCTGGCCCCCGCGCTGGGCCGGGGCGGACGGACGGTCCACGTCGACGCGACGCTGGGTCTGGGCGGGCACGCCGAGGCGGTGCTGGAGGCGCACCCGCAGACGGTGCTGGTCGGGCTGGACCGGGACACCGAGGCCCTCGCCCACGCGCGGGTCCGGCTGGCCCGGTTCGCCGACCGGATCCACCTCGAGCACGCCGTCTACGACGAGCTGCCCGAGGTCCTCGACCGGCTCGGCTATCCGACGATCGACGGGATCCTCTTCGATCTCGGGGTCTCCTCGCTCCAGCTCGACGCGCCCGACCGTGGGTTCGCGTACGCGCAGGACGCCCCGCTGGACATGCGGATGGACCAGACCCGGGGGGTGACCGCCGAGGAGGTGGTCAACACCTACCCGCATCCGGACCTGGCCCGGGTGCTGCGGGTGTACGGCGAGGAGAAGTTCGCCGGGCGGATCGCCTCGGCGATCATCCGGGAGCGGGAGCAGCGCGGCCGGATCACCTCGTCGGCCCGGTTGGCGGAGCTGGTCAGGGAGTCCATTCCGGCACCAGCCCGACGAACGGGCGGTCACCCGGCAAAGAGAACGTTTCAGGCTTTACGGATCGAGGTAAACAGGGAGCTGGCAGCGCTGGAGGCGGCGCTGCCAGCCGCACTCGACACGCTTTCCGTGGGCGGCCGCATGGTGGTCCTGTCCTACCACTCGCTGGAGGACCGGCTCACCAAGCAGGCGCTCGCCGACCGGGTCCGCAGCAAGGGCCCGGTCGACCTCCCGGTCGAGCTGCCCGGGTCGGGTCCGACGTTCCGGCTGCTCAGCCGGGGCGCCGAACTCGCCGGGGAGGCGGAGGTCGCCGCGAACCCGCGCGCCGCTTCGGTGCGGTTGCGGGCCGCGGAACGGATCCTGTCCTACCACTCGCGGAGGACCGGCTCACAAGCAGGCGCTCGCCGACCGGGTCCGCAGCAAGGGCCCGGTCGACCTCCCGGTCGAGCTGCCCGGGTCGGGTCCGACGTTCCGGCTGCTCAGCCGGGG
>JAEVHO010000477.1 GCA_016802835.1 Micromonospora sp. ATA32
ATGCTGCTCGATCCCGGCATGGACCTGACCCTGCGACCGGCCCGGCTGAGCCGGGACGCCGGCCGGGGCGGGCGCGACCAGCGGCGCGGCGGCCACGGTGGTCTGGGCGATCCGGGTGGCCGGCCGGGAGCGCAGGTAGTAGGTGGTCTTCAGACCGGCCCGCCAGGCGTAGGCGTACATCGAGGAGAGCCGGCCGATGGTCGGCGCGGCCTGGAACAGGTTCAGCGACTGCGACTGGTCGATGTACGGCGCCCGGGCCGCGGCCAGGTCGATCAGCGCCTTCTGCGGCAGCTCCCACGCGGTGCGGTGCAGCGACTTCAACTCCTCCGGCAGGTCCAGCGCCTGCACCGAGCCGTCCGCCCGCTTGATCGCGTCCCGGGTCGCCGGCGTCCACCGACCGAGCCGCTTCAGCTCCGCGACCAGGTGCCGGTTGACCTGGAGGAACTCCCCGGAGAGGGTCTCCCGCTTGAAGACGTTGGAGACCAGCGGCTCGACGCACTCCGCGCAGCCGGCGATCGAGGCGATCGTCGCGGTGGGCGCGATCGCCACCAGCAGCGAGTTGCGCAGGCCGTGCCGGGCGACCTTCTCCCGCACAGCCGCCCAGGCGTCCGGCCGGGTCGGCGCGGCGTCCGGCCAGTGGTCGACGTGCAGCATGCCGCCGGCGGCCCGGGTCAGCGGGAACGCCGGATGCGCGCCGCGCTCGGCCGCCAGGTCGGCCGAGGTGCCGTACGCGGCCAGCGCGATCTCCTCGGCGATCCGGGTGGAGAGCGCCAGCGCCTCGGGCGAGTCGAACGGCAGCCGCAGCGCGGCGAAGACGTCGGCCAGCCCCATCACGCCGAGCCCGAGCGGACGCCAGCGCCGGTGCGCGGTGGCGGCCTGCTCGGTGGGGAACCAGTTGCGGTCGATCGCCCGGTCCAGGGCGGCCACCGCCACCCGTACCGTCTCCGCCAGCCCGGTGAAGTCGACGCCGCCGTCGACCAGGTGCGCGGCCAGGTTGATCGAGCCGAGCGTGCAGACCGCGGTCTCGTCGTCACTGGTCACCTCGAGGATCTCGGTGCAGAGGTTGGAGTGGTGCACCACCCCGCCGCCGTTGCCGACCTGGTTGCAGGTCCGGTTCGCCGCGTCCTTGAAGGTCATCCAGCCGTTGCCGGTCTGCGCCAGGGTGCGCATCATCCGGGCGTACAGGGTGCGGGCCGGCAGGGTACGCACGGCCCGGCCGGCGCCCTCCGCCGCCCGGTACGCGGCGTCGAACTCGTCGCCCCAGAGGTCCACCAGCTCCGGCACGTCCTTCGGGTCGAAGAGCGACCAGTCGGCGTCCGCCTCCACCCGGCGCATGAACTCGTCGGGCACCCAGTTCGCCAGGTTCAGGTTGTGGGTACGCCGGGCCTCGTCGCCGGTGTTGTCCTTCAGCTCCAGGAACTCCTCGATGTCGGCGTGCCAGGTATCCAGGTAGACGCAGGCCGCGCCCTTGCGCCGACCGCCCTGGTTGACCGCCGCCACGCTCGCGTCGAGCGTCCGCAGCCACGGCACGATGCCGTTCGACCAGCCGTTGGTGCCCCGGATCAGCGAGCCGCGGGAGCGGACCCGGGACCAGGAGATGCCGATCCCGCCGGCGAACTTGGAGAGCTTCGCCACCTGCGTGTAGCGCTCGTAGATGGACTCCAGCTCGTCGCGGGGCGAGTCCACCAGGAAGCACGAGGAGAGCTGCTGGTGCCGGGCGCCGGCATTGAACAGCGTGGGCGAGCTGGGCAGGTAGGCCAGCCGGGCCATCAGCCGGTACAGCTCGGCGGCCTCGTCGACGGTGTCGGAAAGTCCGGTGGCCACCCGCAGCCAGAAGTGCTGCGGCCGCTCCAGCACAGCCCGGGTGCCCGGGTGGCGCAGCAGATAGCGGTCGTAGAGGGTGCGCAGCCCGAAATAGTCGAAGGAGTCGTCGGCCCGGTGGTCGACCAGCGCGTCGAGGGCGGCGGCGTGGGCGGCGACGAAGCCGGCGAAGTCCGGGTCGAGCAGCCCTTCGGCGTACGACGCGGCGACCGAGTCGCTGAACGTGTGGATGCCCCGGTCGGCGGTCTGTCCGCCGATCCGCTCGGCGAGCAGCCGGGCGGCGAGCCGGGCGTACCCGGGCTCCTCGGCGGTCAGACCGGCGGCCGCCGCGATGGCGAGGTCGGTCAGCTCCACCCGGTCGGCCCGGCCGGTGCGGCCCGACTCGACCAGGGCCAGGATCCGGTCCGGGTCGGTGTCGGGCAGGTCCCGGTGGTGGCGGTGCAGCAGGTCCCGCAGTGCCTCGACTGCGGGTGGGGCGATGGTGGCGGACGCCGTCACGTGCTCTCCTGGGTCGGTGTGGACCGCGGGAGGGCGCGACGGCACGCCGGAACCCCACCGGTCGGTGTGCCGGCGGTGCTCCGTACGGCTCGACGGCCCTCCCACGAGGCCCCGAGGGTGGTACGCGCGCCGGGTCGACGCGCGCTGCTGGCAGGTCTTCGGACTCGCGGGCCGGCGCGTCTCCGCGCTCGCCTACTGACCGTCGCTTCCCAGGCCCCGTCGGGCCCGGTGCTTGATGACGGCGGTCGTTCCCGCTCACCGCTGCGGGGCAGTCCCGGAATCGCACCGGGTTCCCTGTTCAGCGCGGCACCTGGCGGGCGCCTACGCCTGGCTGACCGTCCCCGTGCCCGGGAACGGTCGCACCAGCAACGGAAGTGATCCTAGATGTAGTGGGTCGAAAAACGCCACCACACCACATGCTGTGGGCGTGTCGCGTCGGAAAGATTCTGCGGCCGTCGTACAGCCTGGACGGATGCCCGGCCCCGCGTCGGCTCGATGGTTCCGTACTCGCCGCCCGGTTTGCGACCGCGTCTGCCGGGAAGTCGGGGACGGTGCGAGCACTTGTGACGAAACTCGAACAAGCATCCGCGCTGGACCGCGTCGGTGACCGGTTGCAGCGCGCCGTCCAGGCGACCCTGCGCCCGCAGCGGGTCCGGGACCTGCTGCACGGCGTCTGGCTGGGGCATCCTCTGCACCCGGCGATGGTGCAGGTCCCGGTGGGCGCCTGGATCAGCGCCGCGATCGTGGACCTGCTGCCGGGCCAGCGCCGGGCCGCCACCGCGCTGGTCGCGGTCGGCACCGCCAGCGCCCTGCCGGCCGCCGTCGCGGGACTTAACGACTGGGCGGGCCTGGCCCGAGACCAGCGCCGGGTCGGCCTGGTGCACGCGGCCTCCAACGCCGTGGGGGTGGCGTTCTATGCCGGCTCGCTCGCGGCGCGGCTGCGTGGCCGGCACGGGACGGGCCGGGCGCTGGCCTACCTGGGTCTGAGCGCGGCCAGCGCCGGGGCCTACATCGGTGGGCATCTGGCGTACAAGCAGGCGGCGCAGGTCAGCCAGAGCGTCTCCGAGCTGCACCGGATGGGCGACGAGTGGCAGGCGGTGGCCGACCTCGCCGCGTTGCCGGAGCGGAAGCTGATCACCCGCGAGGTGGACGACGTCTCGGTGATCCTCTACCGGCATGGCGACGACGTCACCGTGATGCTGGAGCGCTGCCCGCACCAGAGCGGGCCGCTCGGGCAGGGCGAGGTGCAGGAGATCGGCGGCCACGCCTGCGTGGTCTGCCCCTGGCACGGCAGCGCGTTCCGGCTCAATGGCGGCGAGGTCGTGCACGGGCCGGCCGCCACCGACCAGCAGCTCCTGCCGACCCGGGTGGTCGACGGGGTGCTCCAGACCCGCCTGCCCTGAGCCCCGCCGACGCCGGTCAGTCTCGCCGGTGCCGGCCGGTGACCAGCGCCCGCGCGGCGCTGGCCCGAGTGCCGCCGGGCGGCGGCGCAGCCCGAGGACCGCGCCGATCTGCGCCCCGACGATGCTGGCGACGGCGAGCACCGCGGAGACGGCCAGCGGCCGGTTGACCCCGTCGTCGTCGGTGGCCCGGGAC
>JAEVHO010000478.1 GCA_016802835.1 Micromonospora sp. ATA32
AGCCGAACGGGGCCAGCCGGCAGGGGCCGAACAGCCGGGCAGGGGTGCAACAGCCGGGAGGGACGGGCAGCGCCGCCGCCGCGCACCGAGCCGGCCATGCGGCGGCCCACTGAGCATCCGCGCCCGTGCCGGAGTTGATCAAGACCGGGTGACACCGACCGGAGGCCACCGGGCAGGTCGTCAGCGAGCCGGGTTGCGTACGCCCTCGGCGAGCTCGGCGCTCAGCGTCCGCAGCGCGGTCAGCCCGGCGGCCTGGTCCGGCGCGTCGAGCAGGCAGCGGACCAGCGCGCTGCCGACGATCACGCCGTCGGCGTATCCGGCGACGGTGGCGGCCTGGGCGCCGTTGCCGACGCCGAGCCCGACGCCGACCGGCAGGTCGGTGACCTCACGGAGCCGGGAGACCAGGACCGGGGCGGCGTCGGAGGTCTGCGTCCGGGCGCCGGTGACGCCCATGATGGCGGTGGCGTAGACGAAGCCCCGGCAGTGCGCCGCCGTCATCTTCAGCCGGGCGTCGGTAGAGGAGGGCGAGACCAGGAACGTCCGGTCGAGCTGGTGGGCGTCCGAGGCGGCCAGCCACTCGTCGGCCTCGTCGGGGATCAGGTCCGGAGTGATCAGGCCGGTGCCGCCGGCCGCGGCCAGGTCCCGGGCGAAGGCGTCGACGCCGTACTGCTCGATCGGGTTCCAGTAGGTCATCGTGACCACCGGCGCCCCGCTCGCCGCGACCGCCTCGACGATGCGCAGGGTGTCCGCGGTGCGTACGCCGCCGGCGAGGGCGATGTCGCTGGCCTTCTGGATCACCGGGCCGTCCATCACCGGGTCGGAGTAGGGAATCTCGACCTCGATGACGTCGACGCCGGCCTCGACCATGGCGGTCATCGCGGCGATGCTGCCCTCGACGGTCGGGAAGCCGGCCGGCATGCAGCCGATCAGCAGGGCCCGTCCGTCGGCGCGGGCCTTGTCGAAGGCAACCCCGATCCGGCTCATCAGTGTCGTCACTCCTTGTCGAGGATGCCGAAGTACTCGCCGGCGGTGTGCACGTCCTTGTCGCCCCGACCGGAGAGGTTGACCACGATGAGCGGCTCCCGGCCCAGCTCGGCGGCGAGCCGCGGCGCGATCTTCAGCGTGCCGGCGAGCGCGTGCGCGCTCTCGATCGCCGGGATGATCCCCTCGGTGCGGCAGAGCAGCTCGAACGCGGCCATCGCCTCGCGGTCCGTCACCGGCTCGTACGCCGCCCGGCCGCTGTCGTGCAACCAGGCGTGCTCCGGACCCACGCCGGGGTAGTCCAGCCCGGCCGAGATCGAGTGCGACTCGATGGTCTGGCCGTCGGCGTTCTGCAGCACGTAGGTGCGGGTGCCGTGCAGCACGCCGGAGGTGCCGCCGGTGATGCTGGCGGCGTGCCGGCCGGTCTCCACCCCGTCGCCGCCGGCCTCGAAGCCGTACAGCCGGACGCCGGGGTCGCCGACGAACGCGTGGAAGATGCCGAGCGCGTTGGAGCCCCCGCCGACGCAGGCCGCGACCGCGTCCGGCAGGCCGCCGGTGAGGTCCAGGCACTGCTGGCGGGCCTCCTCGCCGATGCCCCGGACGAAGTCCCGGACCATCTCGGGGAACGGGTGCGGGCCCGCGGCGGTGCCGATCAGGTAGTGCGTGTCGTCGACGTTGGCGACCCAGTCCCGCATCGCCTCGTTCATCGCGTCCTTGAGTGTGCGCGAGCCGGTGGTGACCGGGACGACGGTGGCGCCGAGCATCCGCATCCGGGCCACGTTCAGCGCCTGCCGCTGCGTGTCGACCTCGCCCATGTAGACCACGCACTCGAGGTCGAACAGGGCCGCCGCGGTGGCGGTGGCCACCCCGTGCTGGCCGGCGCCGGTCTCGGCGATCACCCGGGACTTGCCCATCCGCTTGGTGAGCAGTGCCTGGCCGAGCACGTTGCGCACCTTGTGCGCGCCGGTGTGGTTGAGGTCCTCCCGCTTGAGCAGGACCCGGGCGCCGACCTTGGCGGAGAACCGCTGCGCCGGGTAGAGCAGCGAGGGGGTGCCGGCGTAGTCGCGCAGCAGCCCGTCGAACTCGGCGAGGAAGGACTCGTCGGTCATCGCCTTGCGGTACGCCGCATCCAGCTCGTCGAGCGCCGCCACCAGCGCCTCGGGCACGAACCGCCCGCCGAAGCGGCCGAAGTGACCGGCGGCGTCGGGAAGCTGGCCGGCCGGGGCCGACGGGTTGGCGCTCATGGCGATGTCCTCTCGCTGCTGAGGGGCCGGCGCGGGGTCAGCGCACCGGGCGGGGCGTGGCCGGGTGGTTCCCGGCATTGACCAGCTCGGCGACCGCCTCGCGGGGGCTCTTCTGGGTGACCAGGCCCTCGCCCACCAGGACGGCGTCGGCACCCGCCGAGGCGTACCGGATCAGGTCGTGCGGGCCGCGCACGCCGGACTCGGCGATCTTGACGACGCTGCTGGGCAGGCCGGGCGCAATCCGCTCGAACACGGAACGGTCCACCTCCAGGGTACGCAGGTTACGGGCGTTGACCCCGATCACCTGCGCGCCGGCCTCCAGGGCCCGGTCGGCCTCTTCCTCGTCGTGCACCTCGACCAGCGCGGTCATGCCGAGCGACTCGATCCGCTCAAGCAGCCCGACCAGCGCGTTCTGCTCGAGGGCGGCGACGATCAGCAGCACCAGGTCGGCGCCGTGCGCCCGGGCCTCGTGCACCTGGTAGCTCGAGACGACGAAGTCCTTGCGCAGCACCGGGATCTTGACCGCGGCGCGGACCGCCGCCAGGTCGTCCAGCGAACCGCCGAACCAGCGACCTCGGTCAGCACGCTGATGGCGCGGGGCGCCGCCGGCCGGCGTACTCCCCGGCCAGGTCGGCCGGGTCGGCGATCTCGGCCAACTGCCCCCGCGACGGCGAGGACCGCTTGACCTCGGCGATCACCGCGACGCCGGGGCGGCGCAGCGCCGCGTACGCGTCCAGCGGTGGCGGGGCAGCGGCGGCCAGTTCGCGGATCCGCTCCAGCGGAACCTGCTCCTGCCGCCGGGCGACGTCCTCACGCACCCCGGCCAGGATCTCGTCGAGCACGCCTACGGACGCTGCCGTACCGGCGTCGTCCCCCTCCGCGTGCGCATGCTCAGCAGTCACCATCGGACTCCCCTCTCCGGGTGTCATGGGCCGATGCTAGGGGGCGCCACCTGGCGCCGGGTGCCGGGGGTATGGCGCTCCTCACGAAATGGGCTGGGGCATAATGGCCGACTTCCGGTGAACGAGACGTCACACAGCGCCACGGCATGCATCGGCGGGCATGACCCGGGCCGCTCGGCCGCCGCCGCCGTCTCCATCGATCGCCGCCCATCCCCCATCTCATCATGGTCGGGCCCGGTCCGCACTGCAGCGACGTCCGTCGATGCTGTGACCAAGCTCAAGGCCGAACGGCCCTTCCCACGTCGGTGTCCTTCGATGGACAGTTGACCGGGGTGTCACCAGGGCGAAACCTGCGCCGGGCAGCATCGCTCTCAGGCAGACTCGATGACGCGCCTGCCCACCGTCGCCAACCATCTCTCCGTGCGGGGTGACCATGACTGCCGAGCCGACCTCGACCATCGGACTGACCACCATCTCGCGGACCGTCGCGTCGCTCGCCGTCGGCGTGGTGCACACCCTGGAACGGGCGGTGGTCGGCGAGGGCCGGACCCGCACCGCGCGGGGCAACGCCTGGGAGGCGGTCTGCGCCGACCGGGCCCGGGCCGACCAGCGGGCCGAGTTGGAGCGCCTGGTGGCGGAGCTTGCCGCGGCCCGGGATCGCCAGCCGGTCAGCTGACCGTCGGGTCCTCGCCCCGGTCCAGCGCGTCCCACACCTCGGTGGTGCGTCGGCCCTCGACCGG
>JAEVHO010000479.1 GCA_016802835.1 Micromonospora sp. ATA32
GCCCCAGTGCGGCCCGCCGGGTGAACCAGTTGGACGGCTACTTAACGATCACGTCAGGCCGGCCGCTGACGCTGACGAGGTTCAGCTATTGACCGTCAGCCCGGCCCTGCGCCCTGTTCGGCGGCATCACCCTCTCATTTTTGCGTCGCCCTCGTGGTCGTCGCACCGAACAGGTAGTCAACGACGACGGACGCCGTTCCAGGGCCTGATCACGGCTGGAAAGGGATCAGCTCGGCCTCCGGTCAGGTCACCGGATAGGTGTCCAGGAGGCCACACATGCCGTGGCGGCCCCGGTCGTGTGGCTCGGCGAACTGGTAGACGTCTGCCTGGACCAGATGCAGTGCCTCGCCGCGAGCGAGGGCGTCCAGCCGGTGTCCGGTTTCGTTGGCCGCCCGCAAGGCGCCACCCCGCCAACTGGCCTGCCATCGCTCCAGGTGCGGTCGGACGAGGCGTACCGCCGCAGCGTGGAACTCGCGCAGCGGGGCAACATCGCCGCCGGCCGCAGCGGCCCGTAGCCGTTCGAAGCCACGTACGGCCAGGTCTCGCCGGGCGTAGGTGGCACTCAGATCAGAACCGGGGGGCGCCGCCGCCGGGCAGCGTGGTCGCGGCCGCGTACGTCGTGGCGTCGGCCAGCTGGTCTGGTGGGAGGGTCAGCACGGCGTCGCCCGCCTCCGGAAGGCCGCTGTTCTGCATCAGCACGATGATCTCCAGCCCGCCGTGGTTGACGAGTCGGTGGATGGTGCCCGGGGCGAACCAGACGACGGACCCGGGACGCAGCGGGGTCTCCCGATATGCGGCAAGCGTCAGAGTCTGCACGAGCCCGGATCCGGCGATCACGATGTAGGCCTCGGTGCAACACAGGTGCAGATGCGGAGTGCCACCGATTTCGCCGTCGGGAGCGATGGTGTCGTAAACGCAAAGCCGGGACACGCCCACCCCGCCGGGCAGCGGCACGGGGGGCACTGTGACGGTGTGGCCGAGGTCTGGCTGAACGGCCATGAGGGCCCACCTTCCTCAGGAAAGGGTTTTCCTCCGGTCGACGTTAGTGCCGCCCGGCACCACCGTCAACAACGGTGCGAGTCGGTCGGGCGCCGGACCCGCAACGACGCCGGGCAACCCCCGTACGCCTCGGCTCCACCCCCACGTATCGCGGGAGATTCCGCCTGAGAGTTTCGGGAAGGTTTCGCTGGGGGCTCTTGACGTTTGCTCCGGGCCCTCCATATCCTCCAGGCAAGCGCTTTCCCATCCGACGCCACTTCCAATGGCTGCCAACGGACAGACCCGCCAAGTACCGCTGACCGTGGCCTGTTGACCGTCCACTTCGCCCATCAGCGACAACCGAACGCGCCTGCACCACCCATCGAGCTCACGGGGATCCCCGAGGTTTCGCCCTCGCGCACGAGCTGCCTGACACGCGCGAGATGACAACAGCTCTCCGTGCCAGGCGGCACCACACCTTCAGGAAAGGACGAGGATGTCTACGACCTCACGACCCATGGAGCGCCGGAACCTCCTGCGCGCCGCGCTGGCCACCGCCGCCGGAGTAGGCCTCGCCGGCCTCGGATCCGGCACCGCCCTGGCCGGCGCACCCAGCCTGCCGGAGAACGAGGCGAAGCGACGCATCCCGGCTAACGCACTCGGCATGCACACCTTCACCATGCGCGGCTCGATGGCGCAGGACGCCGCCGGAACCTACGCTCATCTGGCGCAGATCGGCTACCAAACCATCGGGCTCAGCGGCCGGGCCGGCCACAGCGCCGCCGCGCACCGCCAGATGATGGACGACGTCGATCTCAAGTGTAAGTACGAGCACGTCCAGTACACCCGGATGGCCGACCGCTGGGAGGAGGTGCTCGAGGAGGTCCGGATCCTGGGCGGCAAGTACGCCGTGTTCAGCTCACTCCCCGGCTCCTACCAGACCGTTGACGCCTACAAGCGGGCCGCCGAGGAGATGAACATCGGCGGCCAGGTCGCCCGCCAGTACGGCTTGGAGGTGCTCTTCCACAACCATGCCGGCAACTTCAACATGGTGGACGGGCAGGTCCTCTACGACATCCTCCTCGAGGAGACCGAACAGCACCTGGTGGGCTTCGAGCTCGACACGCACTGGATGGTCAAACCCGGCTACGACCCCGTCGACTACCTCCTGCGCTACCCCGGGCGATTCCCGGTCTTCCACGTCAAGGACATGGGCGCCGACGGATCCTTCCAGGACGCCGGAGCCGGCGTCATCGACTTCCCGCGAATCTTCGCCGCCGCCCATCAGGGCGGCATCAAGCAGTGGATGGTCGAGCACGACCGGCCGCCGATCTCGGAGTGGTACACCGCCCAGGCCTGCTACGACTACCTGTCGACCGTGAGGTTCTGACATCTGTCCGAACCGTCAGGAGGCGTTCATCTGATGTCCGCGGAACCGCCGGCCTGAGCCGACCGCACCGAAGGGGTCACCCAGGCCGGCGCTTCCGCATCCCCTTGGGGGCATGCCGCAGTTTCCGATGGCGAAGACAGGAGCACCATGGGTACCGGTATCTGGCTGGTAGGCGCACGCGGCTCCGTCGCCGTCACCAGCATGGTCGGCGCGCTCGCCCTGCGCGCCGGGCTGGCCGGGCCGGCCGGCTGCGTCACCGAGTTGCCGGCGCTACGAAGCCCGGCCCTGCCGGGCTTCGCCGACCTCGTCTTCGGTGGCCACGACGTGGCGGCCACGCCGTTGACGAAGAAGGCCGAGGCTCTCGCCGCCGCCGGCGTAGTGCCACCGCGCCTGGTGGCCGCGCTGCTCCACGACCTCGCCTCGGTCGAGGGGGACGTCCGGCCGGTACCCGCGGGTGCCCGGCAGTCCGACGTGGCCGCAGCTCTCGCCGCCGATCTCGAGCGGTTCCGGGAGCGGCACGGGCTGGACCGAGTGGTGGTGGTGAACGTGTCCTCCACCGAGTCCGCCCCGCCTCCGCATCCGACGCATGCGGATCTCGCCGAGCTCGAGTCGGCCATGGCGGTCGAGGCCGGTGTGCTACCACCCAGCGCGATGTACGCCTTCGCCGCGTTCACCGCCGGCTGCTCCTACGTCGACTTCACCCCGTCGACCGGCGCGCGACTGCGGCCCTTGCCGAATTGGCCGAGCGGGAACGGCTGCCGTACGCCGGCCACGACGGCAAGACCGGCGAGACGCTGGTCAAGTCCGTGCTGGCGCCGATGTTCGCGATGCGGCATCTGGTCGTACGGACCTGGTCCGGGGTCAACCTGCTCGGCGGCGGCGACGGCGCGAACCTCGCCGAGCCGGCGGCCAACGCGACCAAGGCGGCCAGCAAGCAGCGGGTGCTCGGCGAGACGCTCGGCTACGTTCCCCAGGGCGGCACCCGGATCGAGTTCGTCGAGGATCTGGGCGACTTCAAGACCGCCTGGGATCTAATCACCTTCTCCGGTTTCCTCGGCACCCCAATGCGGATGGAATTCACCTGGCACGGCTGTGACTCTGCCCTGGCCGCCCCGCTCGTGCTCGATCTCGCCCGGCTCACCGCCGCCGCGCACGCAGCGGGCCGCACCGGACCGCTCACCGAGTTGGCGTTCTTCTTCAAGGACCCGCTCGGCTCCGCCCCTCACTCGCTGACCGAGCAGTGGAGCCAGCTCTGCGACTTCGTCCGGCAACTCGACGCGGATCTGAGCTGAGGCAGGTGGCCATGCCGTCGCTGACCGACCTGGCGGAGCTCGTCCGGGCACCGGCCGCGCTGTCCACGCCCGGCGACGTGGTCGCGGGCGCCGCCGCAGCCGGTGCCCTGGATCGGCGAGTCCCGGCGCTGGCCGGGGCGTCCGTGCTGCTGTACTGGGCGGGCATGGCGGCCAAACGACTGGGGCCGACCGTCACC
>JAEVHO010000480.1 GCA_016802835.1 Micromonospora sp. ATA32
GGCGGGCGGGGGCGCCTTGCGCGGGCGAACGGGGACGCGAACGGGTGCGGACACGCACGGGCGGGGAGGGACCGGTGCGTGGTCCCTCCCCGCCGTGTGTGGTGTTGCGTCGGCCGGACCTGGCAGTGCCGCCAGGCGCACACCTCGCTCACCGGATGGGAGCCACCCAACGTCCCGGCCCTCTGGCTGGCCGTCTGAGCCGCGCTCCGGCCCCCGCCCGTCAGCGCGGCGGGCGGGGGCGCCTTGCGCGGGCGAACGGGGACGCGAACGGGTGCGGACACGCACGGGCGGGGAGGGACCGGTGCGTGGTCCCTCCCCGCCGTGTGGGGTGTTGCGTCGGCGCTCGCTCAGCCGAGACCGCCCTTGATGGCGCCGATGAGCTCACCGTTGCCGGTGTCGCCGGAGAGCTCCCAGAAGAAGGCGCCACCGAGGCCCTGGTTCTTCGCGTACGTCATCTTGCCGTTGATGGTGGACGGGGTGTCGTAGCTCCACCAGTTGTTGCCGCAGAGCGCGTACGCCGTGCCGCCGACGGTGCTGGTGGCCGGGCAGGTGTTCTTGAGGACCTTGTAGTCCTCGATGCCCGCCTCGTAGGTGCCCGGCGCGGCGCCGGTGGCCGTGCCGCCCGGGGCGGCCTGGGTCACCCCGGTCCAGCCCCGGCCGTAGAAGCCGATGCCGAGCAGCAGCTTGTTGGCCGGAATGCCCTTGGCCTTCAGCTTCTGGATCGCCGCGTCGGAGTTGAAGCCCTGCTGCGGGATGCCGGTGTAGGACGTGAGCGGCGAGTGCGGGGCGGTGGGGCCCTGCGCGTTGAAAGCGCCGAAGTAGTCGTACGTCATCGGCATGAGCCAGTTGAGGTTCGACGCCGCGCCGGCGTAGTCGGTGGCGTCGATCTTGCCGCCGGTGCTGCCGTCCGCGGTGATCGCGGCGGTGACCAGCGCCGACGAACCGAACTTGGTCCGCAGCGCGCCGATCACGTTCTTGAACGCGTTCGGGCCGCTGGCGTCGCACTGGAGACCGCAGGCGTTGGGGTACTCCCAGTCGACGTCGATGCCGTCGAAGACGTCCGCCCAGCGCGGGTCCTCGACCAGGTTGTAGCAGGAGTCGGCGAAGGCGGCCGGGTTCTGCGCCGCCTGGGTGAAGCCGGCCGACCAGGTCCAGCCGCCGAACGACCAGATCACCTTGAGGTTCGGGTACATCTTCTTGAGCTTGCGCAGCTGGTTGAAGCTGCCGCGCAGCGGCTGGTCCCAGGTGTCCGCGACTCCGTCCACACTGTCCGCCGCGGTGTACGCCTTGTCGTAGTCGGCGTAGCTGTCACCGATGGCGCAGCGGCCGCCGGTGGTGTTGCCGAAGGCGTACAGGATGTGGGTCAGCTTGGCGGCCGACCCGCTGGTGTGGATGTTCTTGACGTGGTAGTTGCGGCCGTAGACGCCCCACTCCGCGAAGTAGCCGACCACCTTCTTGCCGCCCGGGGCGGGCGGGGTGGTGGTGGGCGGCGGCGTGGTCGGCGGCGCCGTGGCCGGTGGGGCGGTGGTCGGCGGGGCCGTAGTCGGCGGGGCCGTCGTGGGCGGGGCCGTCGTGGGCGGCGTGCCGCACGCCGCAGGCGGCGCCGTTGATGGTGCAGTTCAGCGGTGCCTGGTACGGCCCGGTGCCGTTGTAGCCCCAGCTGAAGGTCGCCCCCGGGGTGAGGGGACCGGCCCAGCTCTTCTTGACCGCGACGTAGTGGTTGCCGCTGCTGGTGACGTCGGCGTCCCAGAAGCCGCTGATGGTGGTGCCGGAGGGCAGGTCGAACTCGATGCGCCAGGTGTCCACGGTGGCGCTGGAGCCGTTGCTGACCGTCACCTTCGTCTCGTGACCGGTTCCCCAGTCCTGGACCTTGGCGAACGTGGCGGTCACACTCCCGGCGCCCAACGCGGTGGCCATCGGGACCGCCGCGACGGTCACCGCGACCACGGCGCCGGCCCAGAGGGCCCGGCGGAGCGATCTCTTCATGTGGCGGCTCCCCAAACAGTTAGGAAACTTTCCGAAAGGATGGTGAGACGCTACTCACGGCGTCATCAGTTCGTCAAGATGTGCATGTATCGATTTGCTCGGTGCCGAGCGGGGTGGCGAGCCGCGTCGCCTCGGCGATCCGTGCCGCCCGTCCTACGGACCGCGTAGCCTCGCGGCATGACCGTCTTCGACACCGAGATCGACACCCTCGCCGGTGGACCGGCCGGCCTCGCCAACTACCGGGGCCGCGCGCTGCTGGTGGTCAACGTGGCGTCCCGCTGCGGCCTCACCCCGCAGTACGCCGGCCTCCAGGCCCTGCACGAGGAGTACGCCGACCGGGGCCTCGTGGTGCTCGGCGTGCCGTCCAACCAGTTCGCCGGCCAGGAGCCCGGGACCGCCGACGAGATCAGCGAGTTCTGCCAGGTCAACTACGGGGTGACCTTCCCGCTGACCGAGAAGGTCGACGTCAACGGCCCGGCCCGGCACCCGCTCTACGCGCAGCTCGCGCCGACCCCGGACGCCGAGGGCCACTCCGGCGACGTCCGGTGGAACTTCGAGAAGTTCCTCGTCGCGCCGGACGGCACGGTGGCCGCCCGGTTCGCCCCGACAGTCACGCCCGACTCCACCGAGCTGCGCGCCGCAATCGAGAAGCTGCTCCCCACCGGCTGAAACTACCGCTGCGTGCACATCGGACTACGATGAGCGACGGGTGCGCCGGCATGCGAGGAGGCGGGCATGTACTTCGCCGTACAGGGGATGCTGCCACCCGCGCTCGTCCCAGCCGGCTACCACGTGAGCATCCAGCCCGCCGTCGACGGCGGGCGGGCCATCCTCGACGCCGCCGTCCCCGACGACGTGCTGCGCGAGTACGGGCAGGCCAGCCCGCTGCCGCCGGTGCCCGGGGAGCTCGACCCGGCGGGCCGGCGGCGGTTCGTCCTCGACCACCTGCTGGGGCAGGTGGCGGCGGCCAGTTCCTACCTGTGGCTGCCACCGGAGGAGCTCCCCGCGTTCGTCTGGGAGCTGTTCGCCGCGGGCCGACCGGTGGTCTTCGTCTGGACCGACCCGCACGACGGCGAGCGACGGGAACGGGTGGTGGTCGCGGTCTGGCGGGGCGTGCCCGGGGCCCGCCAGGAATGAGGCGGCACCTCGACGATCATCCGCCGGCGAAAGCACCTTCCCTACCTCATGAGTCGGGAATTCCGGCCGGCCGAGGACGGTTTCCCCGGACATGACAACTGTGGGACTGATCGGCAGCGGCAACATCGGCGGCACGGTGGCCCGGCTGGCGGTGGCCGCCGGACACGACGTGGTGCTCAGCAACTCACGTGGACCGGAGACGCTCAAGGACCTGGTAGAGGAGTTGGGCCCGCGGGCCCGGGCCGCCACCGCCCGGGAGGCGGCGGAGGCGGGCGACCTCGTCGTGGTCACCATCCCGCTGCGGGCCTACCGCGACGTACCGGTCGAGCCGCTCGCCGGCAAGATCGTCATCGACACCAACAACTACTACCCCGAGCGGGACGGCCAGTTCCCGGAGCTGGACGACGAGTCCACCACCACCAGCGAGCTGCTCCAGCGGCACCTGCCGGACGCCAAGGTGGTCAAGGGGTTCAACAACATCTACTTCAAGCACCTGCTGAGCCTGGCCCGGCCGGCCGGCGCGGCGGACCGCAGCGCGCTGGCGATCGCCGGTGACGACGCCGAGGCCAAGGCCACGGTCACCGCGTTCCTCGACTCGCTGGGCTACGACACGGTCGACGCCGGTCCGCTCGCCGAGGCTGGCGGTTCCAGCGGGACACCGCCGCGTACGCCGCCTCTACTCGGCCGACCCGGCCGACTGGGAGCGGCCCGCCCCCCACCAACGCCG
>JAEVHO010000481.1 GCA_016802835.1 Micromonospora sp. ATA32
GCCGAGGGCGGCCGCGCCCGCGGCCCCCGCGGCCAGCGCCGGTCCGGCCGCCAGCGTGACCGTACGGCCCCGGAAGTTGGTCCGTTCCAACGCCGGCCCCACCGGGGCGGTACGCACCTCACGCAGCACGTAGCGGGCGGCGGCCGCCCCGGCGCCGGCGATCAGCAGCCGACCCAACCTGCTCATGCGGCCCCTCCGATCCGGACATCGTACGCGGCGCGGTCGTCCCCGGACATCCGTCGTCGAGTCACTGGGGCAGTCTAGGCAGCAGCGAGGCGGCGTTGTCGCCGACACCGTACTGGCCGGCCTTCTTCTCGGTGAGCTGCTGCACCAGCGCCAGGCCGGCGACCAGTTGACCCTGCACGGTGTTCGCGTTGTCGACGGTGGAGATCGTCTGGGCGAGCACCGGGTCGCCGCGGACGACAGCCACCAGGTTCCCGCCCGAGGCGCCGTTGCCGGCGACCACCATCGCGCCGGTCCGGTCGAACTGCTCGGCGACCTTTACCACCGACTCGTCCCGCTTGGCGGAGTCCTTGTCGACGTACGCCTGACCGCTGACCAGGACGACCGCCTCGGCGGACCCGGTCACCTTGTTCTCCGTGGTGAGGTACCCGGCCGAGGTGTACGAGGCGAGCACCGCGCGTCGGTCGGCGTCGCTGACCGCGGCGGTCCCCTGGCCCCGGTCCAGCAGGACGCTGGCCAGCAGCGCGCTGGAGGTCTCCACCCCGTGCCCGTTGCCGGGCAGCGCGGAGGCCGGTGCGGAGGGGCGCGCGGCGTTCACGGCCAGTTCCATCAGGTTGGTGTTGTTGTCCGGGTTGATGAACTTGTCCTGCAGGTCCACCCGGCCGGTGATGCTGGCCCCGGCGAGCTGGAGCGTCTTCAGCACGCCGTCGGTGTGCTCCCGGCCGCTGGGCAGGGTGACCACCAGCACCCGCCGCCCGGTGAGCTTGCCCGGCAGGATGACCTGCGACATCTCGGCCGCGAAGTCCTCCTCCGACGCCAGCTGCTTCTCCAGGTTGTTGACGGACTGGCGCATCTGCTGGTTGTCCTTGCGCAGCGCGTTGACGTTCTCCTTGAGCGAGTCGGCCACCGGGCCGTTGAGGGCGGCCGTGCCGACCACCAGGCCGATCGCCAACGCCAGGAAGACCGCGGTCAGGGACACCACGTGGTACCGGAAGTTGATCACACCTGCAGCCTCTTGATCGGTCGGGAGCTAGAAAAGCTGTCCGAGCTGGAACACAAAATTGTCCCACCATTCGGAGACCACGCCCAAATACGCCTTACCGACGGTGGAGACCGCGACCGCCGAGGCCATCGCGGCCACCGCCGAGAGGACCAGCAGCAGCAGCGAGGAACCCGAGATGCTCTGCCGGTAGAGGCGGCTGACGCCCTTGGCGTCGACCAGCTTGCCGCCGACCTTGAGCCGGGTGAGGAACGTCGAGGCCATGCCGCCACGCCCCTTGTCCAGGAACTCGACCAGCGTGGCGTGGGTGCCGACGGCCACCAGCAGCGAGGCGCCCTTCTCGTCGGCCAGCAGCATGGCCAGGTCCTCGCTGGTCGCCGCCGCCGGGAAGGTGATCGCCGGCAAGCCGAGCGCCTCCACCCGGGCCAGGCCCGGGGCGCGGCCGTCCGGGTAGGCGTGCACGATCACCTCGGCGCCGCAACGCAGCACGTCGTCGGTGACCGAATCCATGTCACCGATGATCATGTCAGGGGTGTAACCGGCCTCGACCAGGGCGTCCGCCCCGCCGTCCACCCCGATCAGCACCGGCTTGAACTCCCGGATGTACGGGCGTAGCACGTCCAGGTCGGCCTTGTAGTCGTACCCCCGCACCACGATCAGGCAGTGCCGGCCCTGTACCTGGGTCTGGATCTCCGGTACGCCGACCCCGTCCAGCAGCAGTTCACGTTCCTGCCTGAGGTAGTCCATGGTGTTGGCGGCGAACGCCTCCAGCTGCACCGACAGGCCCTCCCGGGCGTCGGCCATCGCCTTGGCCACGGTCTCGGCGTCCTGCAGGGCGCCGTGCGCCACCGGCTCGTCGCCGACGAAGACCGTGTTGCCCTCGATCCGTACGAGGTCGCCCTCGCGGATCTGCTGGAAGACGCTCTCGCCCAGGTCGTCCAGGAGCGGGATCCCCGCGGCCACCAGCACCTCGGGCCCGAGGTTGGGGTACCGGCCCGAGACCGACGGCTTGGCGTTGAGCACCGCGGCGACACCGACGGCGACCAGCGAGTCCGCCGCCACGCGGTCGAGGTCGACGTGGTCGATGACCGCGATGTCACCGGGTCGGAGCCGACCGACGAGCCGTTTGGTACGGCGGTCGAGGCGCGCGGTGCCGAGAACTCTGCCCGGTTCCGCGTTCCGGGTCCGGCGCAACGTGGGTAGACGCATCGTGACCATCCTGGCATGTGAGGCAGGCTTCTCTGTCGCGACATGCCTGAGCAGGGCCGCCTACCCAGGTAAGCACACCAGAGCGCGCGCCGGTGTGCTTGCGCTCACAAACCCGGCGTCATGGTCTCCGTTCCTTGGCCGCCACGGCCAGGAGTTCCTCGGCGTGGGCGATACCCAGATCCGAATCCGGCAAACCCGCGAGCATCCTGGCCAGCTCCCGGGCCCGCTCGGTGTCCTCCACCACACGAACCCCGCTGGTCGTCACCGCTCCCCCGGTGTCCTTGGCCACCACCAGGTGCCGGTCGGCGAACGCGGCCACCTGCGGCAGGTGGGTGACCACCAACACCTGGTGGCTGCGGGCCAACCGGGCAAGCCGCCGGCCGATCTCCACCGCCGCCTGGCCGCCGACGCCCGCGTCCACCTCGTCGAAGACCAGCGTGGGCGGCCCGCCGGAACCGGCGAAGACCACCTCGATGGCGAGCATCACCCGGGACAGCTCGCCGCCCGACGCGCCCCGCTGCAACGGCAGCGACGGCGCGCCCGGGTGGGCCAGCAGCCGCAGCTCGACCTCGTCGCCGCCGTCCGGGCCGATCCCGACCTCGACGCCGTTGACCGGCAGGCTCGGCTCGGCGCGACCGGCCGGTCGGGGCAGCACCGCCACCTCGATCCGGGCGTGCGGCATGGCCAGCCCGGCCAGCTCCACGGTCACCTGGTCGGCGAAGCGGACCGCCGCCTCCTGCCGGGACGCCGAGACCCGACCGGCCAGCTCGGTCACCTCGGCGGCCAGCCGCTGACCCTCGCGGCCAGTTCCTCGAGCAGGTCGTCGGAGGTGTCCAGATCGGACAGTCGGCTGCGGGCCCGCTCGGCCCAGACGATCACCCCGTCCACGTCGTCGGCGTACTTGCGGGTCAGCGCGCGCAGCGCGCCCGCCGCTCGTAGATGGTCTGCAGCCGGGCCGGGTCCGCGTCCAGCGTCGCCAGGTACGCCGACAACTCGGCGGAGACGTCGGCGACCAGCGTCGCCGCCTCCTCCAGCCGGCCAGCGAGGTCACCCAGCGCCGGGTCGGTGCCGGACTGCGCCTCCAGCGTGCGGCGGGCCAGCCCGAGCAGCGCGGTCGCGTCCGGCGTCTCGTCGGCCGACTCGGCACCGCCCGCGACGCACTGGTGGGCGGTCTGCGCCGCCGTGCGCAGCCCCTCGGCGTGTTCGAGCCGCTGCGCCTCCGCCTTCAGGTCGTCATCCTCGCCCGGCTGCGGGTCGACCCGGGTGATCTCGTCCAACCCGAGCCGGAGCAGGTCCGCCTCCTGGTTGCGTTCCCGCGCGTTGCGCCGCCGGTCGGCCAGGTCGTCGACCACCTCGCCCGGCTGCGGGTCGACCCGGGTGATCTCGTCCAACCCGAGCCGGAGCAGGTCCGCCTCCTGGTTGCGTTCCCGCGCGTTGCGCCGCCGGTCGG
>JAEVHO010000482.1 GCA_016802835.1 Micromonospora sp. ATA32
CGTGGAACTGCGAGGCGTCACCTGGCGTAAGAGCACCCGGTCCAGCGGCGGTGGTAGCGGTGACTGCGTGGAGGTCGCCATCGACGGCAGCATGGTCGCCGTCCGGGACTCGAAGGATCGTGCTGGCGGGACCTTGGCCTTCTCGGCCGCCACTTGGCACCGCTTCGTCGCCAGCCTCCAGGCGGACGGGTCGCGACGTTGACGATCTAGGAACCCTTGGTGACCTGGAATTCGCGGGACGTTCCGAACTGCAATACGTGAAGGATTTGGGCATAACGGTTCCCGGTCCCAATCTTGTAGCATGAGTGAACTTCGATATCTGCTGTTCATGGGCCTGCGCCCGGTCTACGGACCAGGCGAGGATCGCTCCCTCTCGACTCGTGCCGGACCGGGAGTGGAAGAGGCCGCCAGACGGACCCACCCCGGTCCGTCTTTCGAGGGCAAACCTTGCTGCCACTCGAGTAAGGCAACAAGGGTGTGCGGTCGGTGGCGGGGGATCTTCCTTGGTGGGAGAGCGGACGGGCAACTCTGCCGGATAGGAGCCGATCATGGGTGGGTCAGCGTGGCTCAGCGTGTCGATGCCGTACATAACCCCGCCCTCACCCGAGGAGCGGGACGCGTGGAGTGTGGAGGCGGCTCGGCACGGTGGGGTGGGGACCCAGCGCCTCTTGGAGGTTGGCGAGGTGATCCCTGCGGCCGAGACAGCCGAGGCGCTGCAGATTGAGCCACGGACACCGGTCGTCGTCCGGCGGCGAGTGATGTTGCTGGACGGCCGGCCGGTGGAGCTGACCGACTCGTACTATCCGACGTCCATCGCTCGCGGAACCGCTCTGGCTGAGCCACGCAAGATCCGTGGCGGTGCGATAAGCCTGCTCGCCGAGTTGGGCTATCGTCCCGGTCGGGTGAGAGAGGACGTCTACACGCGCGTGCCCGATGCGACCGAGCGGAGCGCGCTCAACCTGGCGGAGGGGGAATGGGTGCTCGGCCTGACGCGTCTGCTCAGCACGCACGATGGCGTACCGATCGAGGTCAGCGTCATGACGATGGTGCCGCACGGGCGGCGCCTGCGCTACCAGTTGTCCGTCGACTAGCGAGGGGGCCGACTTGGCCAGCGGAGGCGACGGCCCACCTCGTCACGAGCAGATCGCGGCCGATATCCGAGCCCGGATCATGGCAGGCGATCTGCCACCCGGCGCTCAACTGCCGTCCATCCCGACGCTGGTGACGCGGTACTCCGCCGCGACCGCGACAGTGCAACGCGCTCTCGCCAACCTCAAGGCGGAGGGGTCCGTCTACAGCGAGGTCGGCAAGGGCGTGTACGTGCGGGATCGGCAGCCGCTGGTGGTCGAGGCTGCGGCGTACGTCGTGCCCACTCCCGGCGGGTACACCTACCGCCTCATCGGTGTTGCCGAGATCGTTCCGCCGACTGAGGTAGCGCGAGGTCTCGGACTTGCTGAGGGTGAATCCGCAGTCCTGCGGCATAGGCTCCTTCTGTTCGGCGGCGAGCCGGTCGAGTTGTCCTGGTCGTACTACCCGAGCGCGATCGCAAGCGGGACCGAGCTGGCCGGGCGAAAGAAGATCAGCGGCGGGGCCGCCCGGGTGCTGTCGGACCTCGGTCACCCGCAGCAGGAGCTGCTCGATCGCGTCTCCGCGCGGATGCCCACCAGCGAGGAGATCGAGGCGTTGGCATTGCCTCCCTACGTCCCGGTCATGCGCCAGTTCCGGGTGATTCGTTCCTCAGCAGGCCAGCCCGTCGAGGTGTCGATCCTGATCAAGGGCAGCCACTTGCATGAGCTGCGGTACGGCCACACTGTTGCTGGAGACGTCAGTTGACGATCAGGCCAGTTGCCGAGGAGCCCGGCGACGCCCGCAATGCCATATTCGTACGCGAGGCGACGCTCGCTGACGTGGATCGCATCGTCGACATCCACACCCGGGCGCGGAGCGCGTATTACACGCTGGGCGGCCTCGCCCACGACATCATCGTGACCCCGACTGCCGAGCGGGAGCGGCGGACGGGCTGGACGGAGTCGATCCGGTCGTCCGAAAAGAAGGTGCTCTGCGCCGTGACGGATGGCCAGGTGGTCGGCATCGCCGCCATGGGGCCGCCGTTGTCGCCGGAGGAGGACGCCCGCTCGGTGGGCCAGCTCTATCAGATCCACGTCGGGCCGGGCGTATGGGGTAACGGCATCGGCAGTGTTCTGCATGCCGCCTTTGTTCAATACCTGGCCGATGTCTCTCTCTCGACGGGTCTCCTCGAAGTCTGGGAGCGCAACACCCGCGCGCAGGCGTTCTACGCCAGACACGGTTGGAGGCCGACGGGCAGCGCCGGCGGCCCGGACCAGTCAAACTACGTCTTCCTGCGGCTTCGGCCCAGCCCTGCGGTACGCCCGCGTTGATCCCACCACCGCGTTCCCTAGTTGCAGAACCAGGCAGAGCGCCCGCGCGTCCGGGCGTCCGCGTACTCGATGAGCAGGCGGCGCCAGCGGAGTTCCTACTTGACCGTGCCCGCCGGAGCGAGCCACCGCATGGGCTGGCCGGTGACCCCGGCTATCTGGTCGAAGTCGCGGTCGTAGTGCAGCAGGGAAAGGCCCTGGTATTCGGCCGTGGCGGCGATCAGCAGATCGACAGCGCCGGCAGATCGATGGGAGCCCCGGCCGGTCAGGTCGATCTGAATCTCGGCCGCCCGCTCGTAGATCCGGTCTGGCATGGCCACCCAGCCGAACGCGGCGCGCAGTTGCTGCTCAAGCCAGGCGCGATCGGCGACCGAGCGGGCCGAGTAAAGGAACTCCAGTTCGACGAGAGGACAGACGGCGAGGAGGCCGGCGGTGATGGTCGGCTCCCAGCGGGCCTGCAACGCCGGGTCGCGGAGGAGACGGACGAGCGCGCTGGTGTCGACCAGGTAGTCGGCGAGCTTCACGACCGGTAGGTGCGCTTGTCGAGCAGTTCGTCGAAATCCCCGGTCTTTCCACGGGTGGCGAGTTCGGCCAGCGCCCGGGCTCGACGCAGGCGCATCGCTCCTTCGCGGAGCGCCACATTCACCGTTTCCTTCTTGGTCTTGGTGCCGAACGCCTCAGCCGCGTCGGCCAGTGCTTCGTCGTCGACGTCCACGAGAATCTTGGTCACGGTTGCCTCCTATATACGGACAGCGTTGTGAGTATATCCAAGGAGGCCTGGCGCGGGTGCACGCTGCGCGTGCGTCCTGCCCTCTCCCGGCGGGTACACCTACCGCCTCCTCGGTGCGTTCTGTTGGGTCAGCTGGGGGCGGGCGATCCTCACAGGTCGATCATCTGGCGGAGGACACCTCGTACCTCGCTCACCTGCTCTGGGTTGAGGCGATAGAACGGCCCGGGCCCGGCCAGGCGGGTGCTCGACACCGTGCGGACCTGTTCGGTGATCACCCAGCCGGTGCGCCTGCCGGGTATCTCGATGGTCACCCGGTGGAGCCAGCCGGCGCGTTCCCGGGTGGTCAGCGGCAGAACGCTGACCAGGGCGCCGCCGGTCAGCGCCAGATGGAAGCGGGAGGAGACGACCAGGGCGGGACGCTGCCCGGCCTGTTCACGGCCTGCGGTGGGGTCGAAGTCGAGCCACCAGACCTCCCACGGCTTGACGCCGACGATCATGCGTCCTCGTCCCACGGATCGCCGACTGGTGCGTCGGCGCCGTGCCAGCCCTCGGCCTCGACCAGGTAGTCGGCCCAGCCCTGCGGGTCGACCGCCCGGTAGTGATCCATCGCGGCGACCGCCTTCGCCTGCCAGTGCTCCTCGAGCAGGCGTTTGACCGCCTCGTCGGCGCTCACCCCGCCGAAGTCCTCCGTGGCGACCCGGAGCACCTGCTCCCGG
>JAEVHO010000483.1 GCA_016802835.1 Micromonospora sp. ATA32
GGTGGGCGGGGGTGGGGTGGGTCGCGGGGGAGGGACTTCGGGGCTACTGTCGGTAGCAGGTTCCCGGTCGGCGCGGAGCGGACGACGCCCGGCGCCCGGTGACCGGGTGGACCCGCCGGCAGGTCGGCGCGGGGACCCCGTGCGTGTGCCGGTGGGGATTGCGGGTAACCCGATCGGGTGAACCGGACGGACAGCGTGTGTGATCTCGGACCGCGCCGTCATGTCACCGTCGGGAGTCGGGCGGCCGCCGAATGTGGTCGGTTAATTGTCCGAGCGGCAGTTAATCGAAGCGACTAATGCGACAATTCGGAACGACGGCCCCGGTGTCGACGATGATTTCGTGACCGCCGAATCGGTTACGCGTTGTAGGAGGTGTGGGGCAGATGACGGCGTTCGAACGCGATCTACCTGCTGTCCCGCGGATATCGGAGCCCTCTCACCAGGGCATTCGTGACGCTGTGCGGTCCGACCATCACCCTAACGACGTTGCGCAGCGTCACCGCCGGAGGTCTAGGCTGTCTGCTGTTCTACCCGATGATCCATCCATCTCTAGTAATCGAGAATTCGACGTGACGAGTGCGTTGACGCTGCCCACGGGCAGCCAGCTGGCGTCGTCCTGGCCGGAGGCGCCATCCGGGTCCCAGCCCCTGCCCTTCGAGCTCGACCATCTGCTCGCCCTCCGGGTACCCGGGCTCATCGCCACCCGGCGTCACATCCACTCCCACCCGGAGCTCTCCGGCGAGGAGTTCGAGACGGCGGCCCTTGTCGCCCGGGAGCTCTCCCTGGCCGGCCTGAACCCCCGGATGCTGCCCAAGGGCAACGGGGTCATCTGCGACATCGACGGGCGACCCGACGGTCCCGTGATCGCGCTCCGCGCCGACATCGACGCGCTGCCGCTGACCGACCCGAAGGACGTGCCGTACCGGTCCACGGTGGACGGCGTCTGCCACGCCTGCGGTCACGACGTGCACACCGCGGTGATGCTCGGCGTGGCCATGCTCCTGGCCCAGCTCGCCGACCTCGGCCAGCTCGACGGCCGGGTCCGGCTCATCTTCCAGCCGGCCGAGGAGATCCTGCCCTGCGGTTCGCTGGAGGTCATCGACGCCGGCGGCCTGGACGACGTGGTGCAGATCTTCGCCGTGCACTGCGACCCGAACCTCCCGGTGGGCAAGGTCGGCCTGCGGGTCGCCCGATCACCGCGGCCGCCGACAACGTCACCGTCCGGTTGACCGGGCCGGGTGGCCACACCGCCCGCCCGCACCTGACCGTCGACCTGGTCGACGCCCTCGGCCGGCTGGTGACCGAGGTGCCCGCCCTGGTCAGCCGCCGGGTCCCGGCCAACAGCGGGCTGCTGCTGGTCTTCGGCCACGCCTCGGCCGGGACCCGCTACAACGTCATCCCCTCCGAGGCGGTCGCCGCCGGCACCCTGCGGGTGATGGACCGCGACACCTGGGAGCTGGCGCCCAAGATCGTCGCTCAGGTCGTCCGGGACGTCATCGCCCCCACCGGCGCGACGGTCGACCTGGAATACCTCCGCGGCCGACCGCCGGTGAGCAACGACTCCCGGGCGATCCAGGTGCTCACCGCGGCCACCGCCGCCGCGCTCGGCAAGGAGGGCATCGCCGAGACGCCGCAGAGCATGGGCGGCGAGGACTTCTCCTGGTATCTCGAATACGTCCCCGGCGCCCTCGCTCGGCTCGGCGTCGGCCGCTCCGGCCCGAACGTCGATCTGCACCGCGCCTCGTTCGACGTGGACGAGAAGGCCATCCCGGCCGGCGTACGACTCATGGTCCAGACCGCGCTGCGGGCACTGGCGGCGGCGCGGTGGCGGCAGCGGCGCGCGCGGTGCGGCGCGGCCGGTGGCGCGGAACGCCGCCGGCGGCGTCGACGCAGCGCCGCGACCAGCAGCCCCACGGGTACGCCGAACGCGATCAGCCACGGCAGCACCGCGCCCAGCACGGTCAGCATGATGGTCATCGAGGCGAGGAAGACGCTCCAACCGCCGCGCAGGCCGACCAGGAAGCCGACCTTCGTCTCACCCTCCGCGGTGGAGGCGTCCCGACCGACGAAGGTCACCGTGATGGTGGAGAGCGCGGTCAGGTCGGCGAGTCGCCGCTTCTTCGCCTCCAGCGAGGCGAGGTCGGCCTCCCGCCTGGCCAGCTCGCTCTCCAGCGACACCAGCTCGCTGATCGAGCCGGCGCGGGCGAGCAGCTTGCGGGCGCTCTCCACCCGGGCCCGCTGGGTGCTGATCCGGGCGTCGAGGTCGATGGTCTCCTCGGTGACGTCCTGGGTCCGGATCTCCCGCCGCTGCTGGCGTCCCAGCGTGGCCAGCTGGTCGATCAGGCCGGTGAACTTCGCCGCCGGCACCCGCAGTTCCAGCTCCGCCTGCGCGTCCGCGTCGACGCTGCGCCGCTGATCCCCGCCGACGAAGCCGCCGGCCGTGGTGACCGCCGTGATGGCGTCCCGGGCGGCCCGGTCCACGTCGTCCACCTGGACCCGCATCGTTCCGGTGTAGATGATCGACCGCTGGTCGACCCGCAGGTCCGGCGCGCCCCCACCGGCCTGGTTCTGCTCGGCCGCGCCTCCCGCCGGCGCGCCCCCGGCCGGCGCCGCAGCCCCGGAGTCACTGGTGCTCTGCGACCTGTCCGCGGCGCCGCAGCCGCCGACCGCCAGCAGCGCGACCAGTCCCATCGCCGTCAGGGCCATGCCCCTGCGGCGCCCTCCCCGTACGTCCATCCCCGCTCCGATCCTCGTGACCCCACTCCGGGGCGTTACCTCGGACGCGGCGCGCCACCGCGCCGGTTCCGGCAGACTGCGCTGTGGACGTCACGATTCGACAGCCGAGGAGTCACGATGCAGTTCACCAAGTACGCGCACTCCTGCCTTCGGGTCGAGCACGACGGGGGAGTGCTCGTCATCGACCCTGGCGTGTTCAGCGACCCGGCGGCGTTGGACGGGGCGGATGCGGTGCTGATCACCCACGAACATCCCGACCACGTCAACGTCGAGGCGGTCACCCGGCAGCTCGACCGCCGGCCGTTCGCGATCCACGGCCCGGCGTCGCTCGCCGGCACCCTCGCCGACGCGGCCGAGGCGCTGACCCCCGTCGAGCCCGGGCAGACGTTCGCCCCAGCCGGCGTGCCGGTACGCGCCTACGGCGGACGGCACGCCGTCATCCATCCCGACATCCCGGTGGTGGACAACCTGGCGTTCCTGGTCAACGACGTGATCTACCACCCGGGGGACTCCCTGGTCGTCCCCGACGACGTGCAGGTGGACACCCTCTTCGCGCCGATCCACGCGCCCTGGTCGAAGTTCTCCGAGGTGGTCGACTTCATCCGCGCGGTCGCCCCGCGCCGGGTCTTCGCCGCGCATGACGCGCTGCTCAACGACAACGGGTACGCCGTGCTCGACCGGCAGTACGCCGCGCTGTCCAACTGCGACTACCAGCGGCTGGAGCCGGGCACCCGGCTGGACGCCTGAGGCGATGGCCCGCCCCTCCCGCGAGCTCGTCGAGCGGCTCTACCGCACGCCACCGGACCGGTTCGTCGCCGCCCGGGACGCCGCGGCGGCCGAGGCGCGGCAGGCCGGGGACCCGGCGACGCCCGGGAGATCGCCCGGCTGCGCCGGCCCACCGTGGCGGCCTGGCTGGTCAACCTGCTCGCGATCCACCGGCCGGAGCTGGTCGCCGACCTGGTCCAGCTCGCCGAGGCGTTGCGCGCCGCCCCAACGCGACCTGCGCGGCCCCCCGGTGCGGGAACTGTCCGCGCAGCGCCGCGCGGTGGTCGCGCGCTGGTCGCCGAGGTACGCAAGCTCGCCGCCGAGGCGACGGACGCC
>JAEVHO010000484.1 GCA_016802835.1 Micromonospora sp. ATA32
CGGCCGCCCGCCCGCCCGGGCCGGCCCCGTCGGACGGCCCGGCGATGCACACCGAACCCCCTACCGCAACTGAGAGGGACGCCTAGTGGTGCACATGACGAGGCAGAACATCGATCTCGACTGGCTGCTCGACGACCTGGTGGACCGGGTGCCGGCCGCCCGGCAGGCGGTGGTGCTGTCGGCGGACGGGCTGCTGCTCGGCGCCTCCGCCGACCTGGACCGGTCCGACGCCGAACACCTCTGCGCGATGGCCTCCGGCTTCTCCAGCCTGGCCCGGGGCGCGAGTCGACACCTGGCGGCCGGGCCGGTCCGGCAGACCGTGGTGGAGATGGAGTCCGCGTACCTTCTCGTCACCGCCGCGGGGCAGGGCACGTGCCTGGCGGTGGTCAGCGACGCGGACGCGGACATCGGCCTGGTCGCGTACGAGATGGCGATGCTGGTCATCCGGGTGGGTGACAACCTCGGCGCGCCGGCCCGGGCCACGGCAGGTGCCGCCGATGCGGGCTGAGCCGCCCGGGCCCCAGCCCGAGTGGCTGGACGCCGCCGCCGGTCCGGTGGTCCGCCCGTACACCCTCACCGGTGGCCGCGTCCGGCGTCCGTCGACGGCTTCGACCTGGTCGCGTTCGTGCTGGCCGACCCGGGCGCCGATCCGACCGGTCACCCGCAGCTCCAGCCGGAGCACCGGCGCCTGGTCGAGCTGGCTCGGCATCCGGTCGCGGTCGCGGACCTGGCGGCCGACCTCGACCTCGCGGTCGGCGTGGTCCGGGTCCTCCTCGGTGACCTGCTGGCCCGGGGGCTCATCGCGGTGCACGAGCCGCCCGCCGCCGCGTTCCTTCCCGACGACAACATCCTCAAGGCGGTGGTCAGTGGACTCCGTGCGCTATGACCGGGACGGATGGGCCCGACCGGTCCCGCTGGCCCTCAAGATCCTGATCGCCGGTGGCTTCGGCGCGGGCAAGACGACCCTGGTGAGCGCGTTGAGCGAGGTCCGGCCGCTGCAGACCGAGGAGGTCCTCACCGGCGCCGGGATCGGCACCGACGACCTCTCCGGCGTGGAGTCGAAGACCACCACCACGGTGGCGATGGACTTCGGCCGGATCACCATCAACGAGGATCTCCAGGTCTACCTCTTCGGCACCCCCGGACAGGACCGGTTCTGGTTCCTCTGGGACGAGCTGGCCTTCGGCGCGCTCGGCGCGGTGGTGCTGGCCGACACCCGCCGCCTGGCCGACTGCTTCCCGTCGATCGATTACTTCGAGCAGCGGGGCATCCCGTTCGTGGTCGGGGTGAACTGCTTCGACGACTCCCGCCGGTTCAGCCTGGAGTCTGTCCGTCAGGCTCTCGACCTCGACCCAGAGGTGCCGCTGGTGCTCTGCGACGCCCGGGACCGCCAGTCCGGCAAGCTGGTGCTGATCTCCCTGGTCGAGCACGTCGCCCGGCACCGGGGGGAGCCGGTGCCGGTGGCCTGAGGCCGTCGGCCGCCGTCCGTGCCGGGTTCCGCCGGATTTCCGGGCGAAAGAGGGCTAAGGCCCAGGCATCCCGGGAAGCCTCTGGTTGGATCGACGGAGGAATCGGCGCGAAGGTGGGTTTCCGGTGACGGCTCAGGGAACGATCGTCCACATCGGCGGCTACACGGCGGAGAGCGGCGGTCGGGGCGCCGGCATCGTGGCCGCCCGCCGTGACCCGGAAAGCGGAGGCCTCACCCCGCTGGGCACGGTCGCGGTCACCCCGTCGCCCTCCTTCCTCGCCCGGCATCCCCGACTGCCGGTGCTGTACGCCGTCAACGAGCTGCCGGAGGGGGAGACCAGCGCCTTCCGGGTCGCCCCGGACGGCGGCCTCACCCCGCTGGGCGTCCGGTCCACCGGCGGCGCCGAGCCTTGTCACCTTGCCGTCGCACCGGACGGGGCGTACCTCTTCGTCGCCAACTACGGCGGCGGAAGCGTGGCGGTCCTCCCGCTGGACGCCGACGGCGTGCCCGGGGAGCGCAGCGACCTGGTCGTGCACGAGGGGCGCGGCCCGGATCCCGAGCGGCAGGACCGGGCGCACCCGCACATGGTCTCCCCGGATCCGGGGCGGGGCCCGCTGCTCGCCGTCGACCTCGGCACCGACTCGGTGTACCGGTACGACCTCGACGCGGCGTCGGGCCGCCTGGTGCCCCGGGGGCCCCGGGTGCGTACGCCCGACGGGACGGGCCCCGGCACCTGGCCCGGCACCCGGACGGGCAGCGCTGCTATCTGGTGGGCGAACTCGACGGCAGCGTCATCGCCTACCACCTCACCGGCGACGGCGCCCTGCACCAGCGGGGGCGGGTCGAGGCCAGCGAGCGGCCCGGGCACGTGCAGCCGTCGGAGATCGCGGTCGGCCCGGACGGCCGGTTCCTCTACGTCGGCAACCGGGGAGTCGGCACCGTCTCGGTCTTCGACCTCGGTGCGGAGCTGCCGAAGCTGGTGGCCGAGGTGGAGACGGGCGGGGAGTGGCCCCGGCACTTCGTGTTGACCGGCGAACACCTCTATGTGGCGGACGAGCGCGCCGATATGATCCGGGTCTTCCGGGTGGACCCCGCCACCGGCGTCCCGGCGGCGGTCGGGGAACCGGTCCCGGTTGCCAGCCCGACGTGCGTCCGACCCTGATCGAGCACCGTCCGCAGTGGACTTTGGCGACACGGCGACACTGACTGACCACTCACTGTAGCGAAAAAGCGATCAACTGTATCTCCTGCGTAACTTTCGTCCGAACGGTTGTGGCAGTAATGCCACGAGGTACGCAAGATGGTCAGCGTGTCTGGCCGCCATCGCATGCGTACAAGTATCCGCGGAGCCGGCGCCGCTGCAGCGGCGACCGCGCTCGTCCTCGTTGTCGTGGGTTCCTGGTTCGGTTACCGACAGCTGGCTCAGCCAGCGTGCTCGGGGCAGATCCAGCTGTCGGTAGCGGCCACCCCCGAGATGGCCCCCGCCATCCAGTCGGCGGCCGCCCAGTGGGTGGCCGACGGAGCCGCGGTCGGCGGCACGTGCATCGCCGTCAACGTCGCGGCCTCCGAGCCGGTCGACGTGGCCGCCGCCGTCGCCAGCAAGCACGGCGTCACCCTGGCCGGGGTGGGCCAGGCGAGCGGCACCGCGGTCACCCCGGACGTCTGGGTGCCGGACTCCTCGACCTGGCTGCTGCGGCTCAAGAAGGACGCCACCGCCTTCGCCCCGACCAACGGCGCGTCGATCGCCCGCAGTCCGGTCGTCGTCGCGGTGCCCGAGCCGATCGCCTCCAGCAAGTTCGGCTGGCCGGACCGGAAGCTCACCTGGACCCAGCTGCTCCAGCAGGTCAGCAGCTCCAAGCCGCTGCGCGCCGGAATCGTCGAGCCGACCCAGGACGCGGCCGGGCTATCCGGGCTGCTGTCGCTGACGGCCGCCGCCAGCGCCTCCGGCGGTGGCGCGGACGCCCAGAAGGCGATGACCGGCGCCCTGCGCGCGCTGGCCACCGGCCGATCGGCGCTGCGCCAGGACCTGCTCGCCCGGTTCCCGCGGGCGTCCGACCCGACTGCCATCGCCAGCGGCCTCGGCGCCGCCGCGCTGTCGGAGGAGGACGTGATCGCGTACAACGAGACGAAGCCGCCCGTCCCGCTGGCCGCGCTCTACCTCGAGCCGTCGCCGATGCCGCTGGACTACCCGTACGCGGTCCTGCCCGGCATCGAGCCGGACAAGGCGTCCGCCGCGAAGGTGCTCTTCGAGCTGCTGACCACGGCGGGCTTCCGCAACCGGCTGGCGGCCCAGTCGCTGCGCGCGCCGGACGGCAACTGGGGTGACGGGTTCAAGGCGCCGCAGGGCGCGCCCAGCCCGGCCGGCG
>JAEVHO010000485.1 GCA_016802835.1 Micromonospora sp. ATA32
AGCACGGGTAACGGCGCCGACGCGGACGCCGCGCTCGCTCTCGCGCAGCAGGCCCTGCCGGTCTGGGCGGGCACGCCGCAGGCTGCGCGGTCGGCGGCGCTGCGGGCCATCGCCGCAGACGTCGAGGCGCTCGCCAAGGAGCCCGAGTGGCCGGCGTTGGTCACCCGGGAGAGCGGCAAGCGGCTCGCCGAGTCGGTGGCCGAGCTGGGGCTGACGGTCGCCTACTTCCGGATCATGGCCGACCTGCTGGATCGGCAGGAGGCCGAGCAGTTGTCCGTCGTACCCGGGATCAATCACCGGGTGACGACGCGGCCCGGCGGTATCGCCGCGGTCCTGACTCCCTGGAACTTCCCGGTCTCCATCCCCGCTCGCAAGATCGCTCCGGCGCTGGCGGCGGGCTGCCCGGTGCTGTTCAAGCCCTCCGAGCTGACGCCGCTGTCGTCGCTGGTGCTGGCCGCGGTCGTCGAACGGCACGTGCCCGCGGGGGTCCTGTCGACCGTGCTCGGCACACCCGCCGACGTCGTCGACCCGTGGCTCTCCGCCAAGAGTGTCGCGTCGTGTCGTTCACGGTCGACCCGGGTGGGCGGCTGGTCGCCACGGCCACGGCGCCGCGCTTCCTGCGTACGGTGATGGAGCTCGGTGGTTGCGCACCTTTCCTCGTGCTGTCTGATGCGGATCCGCAGGCAGCCGCACAGACGCTGCTGGTGGCGAAGTACCGCAACAACGGCCAGTCCTGTATCGCCGCGAACCAGGTCCTCGTGGCCCGCGAGGTCGCGGCCGAGTTCACCGAGGCGTTCATCGCGGCGACCGAGAAGATGGTCGTCGGCGATCCCACGGATCCGGCCACCGACCTCGGCCCCCTCGCGCCGGCCTCGGACCCGGCCCGGATGGCCTCGCTCGTCGAGGAAGCGGTGAGCAAGGGCGCGAGGAAGGTCACGAGTGGAGCCGTCCCGGAGAAGGGCCATTTCGCCCCGGCGACCGTGCTGCTGGACGCGCCCGTCGACAGCCGGGTGATGACCGAAGAGATCTTCGGGCCGATCGCGCCGATCCACGTGTACGACGACCTCGACGACGCGCTGGCCCTGCACCATGCCACCGGGTACGGCCTGGCCGGCTACGTCTGCGGCGCAGACCTCCACCGCGCCCACGCCGTCGCCGACCGTCTCTCCGCCGGGATCGTCGGCATCAACACCGGCACGCCGAACACGCCGTGGATCCCGTTCGGCGGCGTGCAGGACTCGGGGCTCGGATACGAGGGCGGCCGCCCCGGCCCTGGAGGCGTTCCGAGACCTTCCTGTCCGTCGGCTCGAAGGCGCAGGGGTAGTGATGCGTTTCCTCATCGGACAGACCGGCGCACCGACCAGCGTCGTCAACGCCAGTCTCCGCGGCTTCCTCGAGGCGGCGGCGGATCACGAGGTGCTGGCGCTGCGGGGCGGCCCGGACGGCCTGATCGAGGGTCGGCTCACCCCGGTCACCGCCGCCGACGTGCCGGCCGCCGCGACCCTGCACGGCGGATCCTGGCTCGGCGCCGGGCGGCGGGCGGTTACCGCGGCGGATCTCGACATCGCACTCGACGTCGTGGCCGCCAACGGTGTCGAAGGCCTCGCGCTGATCGGCGGCAACGGGACGATGGCGCTGCTGCACGCCCTCGCCAACCGGGCCGCCGCGACCGGGCGCGAGCTGAGCGTCGTCGGTATCCCGAAGACCGTGGACAACGATCTGGTCGGCATCGACCACTCTCCGGGGTACGGCTCCGCCGCGCGGTACCTCACGAAGATCGTCCCGGACCTGGCCCGTGACCACGCAGCGATGTCCGGCATCGAACCGGTCCGCATCGTGGAGACCCTCGGCCGCTCGGTGGGCTGGCTGGCCCTCGCCGCGACCTGGCACCGCGACGATCCGGTGTACGCCCCGCACCTGGTCCTGATCCCGGAACTCACCTTCGACCGGGCGGCGTTCCTCACTGCCGTGCAGGACGCACTGCGCGCGCACGGGCGGGCGTTCGTGGTCGTCAGCGAAGGCGCGGCGAGCGAGATGACCGACGAGCCGTTCGAGGCTGTCAACCACACCCGGATCATCCTCGGCGGCGTCTCCAGGGCGCTCGCCGGGCTCGTGAGCACCGAGCTGGGTGTCGCCGCCCGTGGCGAGGTGCTCGGCATGGCCCAGCGCAGCAGCGGCGCTCTCGCCAGCGACGTCGACCGGGCGGAGGCGGCGGAGGCCGGGACGGCACGCGGCGAAGCTGCTGCCGACCGCTCCACCGCACTGATGGTCGGCCTGCACCGCAGCGCCGGCGAAACCGTGTACGACCTGGTGCCGCTCGCGGAGGTGGCCGGCCGGACCCGGCCCGTACCCCCGCAGTGGCGCAGCACGAATCCCGCCGACCTCGGCGACTTCCACGACTGGCTCTCCCCCCTTCTCGGTCAGAACTGAAAGGCATACAGATGCGGCACAAGATCTTGAGCGCCGGGCTCGCCCTGGCCCTCGTCGGCGGGCTCGCCGCCGGCTGCGGCGGTGGTGACTCGGGCGGCAGCGCCAACGAGATCTCCCTCGTCATGTCCAACCACCCGTGGCAGAAGGCCATCGAGCCGCTGATCCCCGAGTTCGAGAAGGCCTCGGGCGTCACGGTGAAGGTGCAGACCTTCGCCGAGCAGCAGGCCCGCGACAAGATCTCGCTGAACCTGCAGTCACGCAGCTCCTCCATGGATGTCTTCATGACGCTGCCGTCGCGCGAAGGCCTGCAGTTCAGCAAGGCCGGCTACTACGCTCCGCTCGACGACTACATGAGCAAGTCCGCCGCTTACGACGCCGCCGACTTCCCGACCGCGGTCAAGACCGGCATGACGATCAAGGACAAGATGATCGCCGCGCCCGTGAACGTCGAGGGTGTTGTCCTCTACTACCGGACGGACTTGTTCGAGCAGTACGGCCTCACGCCGCCGAAGACCCTCGACGAGCTGCCCACGGTCGCGGCCGCGATCAAGCAGAAGTCCGGTGGCAAGGTCAGCCCGATCGCGCTGCGCGGCCAGTCCGCCGCTCTGCCGTTCACCTTCGGCCCGTTCCTGCACTCCCAGGACCTGGAGTGGACCAAGCCGGATGGCACCCCGAACTTCGACGCACCCGGCGCCGCTGACGTGATCAACCGGTACGCGACCCTCGCCAAGGATTACGGTCCGCCCGGCGTCGTCAACAACACCTTCACCCAGTCCTCGGCGCTCTTCGCGGCCGGCAGTGCGGCGATGGAGCTGGAGTCCAGCAACGAGATCAGCAGCATCAACGACCCGAAGACCTCGAAGGTGGTCGGCAACATCGGGGTGCTGGACTTCCCGGCCGGCACCGCGGGCTCGAAGTCGACTGTCCTCAACTGGGGCATCGCGATGTCCTCGTACTCCAAGCACAAGGACGCGGCCTGGAAGTTCATCGAGTGGGCGACCGGCAAGGCCACCCAGCTCAAGCTGACCACGAGCGGCATCGCGCCGCCGCGAACCTCGGTCGCGCAGGACAAGACGTACACCGACACGCTGAACACCGACACGCTGCAGCAGTGGAGCAAGGCGCTCGCCAACGTGCAGACCAACGGCTCCACCGAGGTCGGCCCGGTCGGCGTCTCCGCCCCCGAGATGCGCAAGGTCATCGGGGACGCGGTCGGCAAGGTGATCCTCGGCCAGTCCGACGCCACGGCCGCGGCCAGGGAGATCCAGGACGGCCTGACCCCGCTGCTGGCCAAGAACGCCGGCTGAGTCCGATGAGCGACCTGATGACGAAGCCGTCCGCCGCCTCCGGTTCCGCCAGCGCGGAGCCGGGGGCGGGGGCCCCGCCCCCGCGTCGCGCCGGGT
>JAEVHO010000486.1 GCA_016802835.1 Micromonospora sp. ATA32
CCCGTTCGACGTGGCAGCGGCCCATCGCCGCGGCGTCGAGCAGCAGGTCCACCAGGTGGTCGTGGAGCAGGTTGACCTCGTCGACGTAGAGCACGCCACCCGTTCGACGTGGCAGCGGCCCATCGCCGCGGCGTCGAGCAGCAGGTCCACCAGGTGGTCGTGGAGCAGGTTGACCTCGTCGACGTAGAGCACGCCACGGTGGGCGGCGGCGAGCAGGCCGGGCTCGAAGGCGCGTACGCCCCGGCCGAGGGCCTGCTCCAGGTCCAGCGAGCCGACCACCCGGTCCTCCGCGGCGCCGACCGGCAGCTCGACCAGCCGGGCCGGGCGGTCCACGGTGGCCTGGTCGGCCGGGTGCGGACCGTCCGGGCAGGTCGGGTCGGGATCGGCCGGGTCGCAGGAGAACCGGCAGCCGGCCACGCAGCGCACCGGCGGCAGCAGGGCCGCCAGGGCCCGGACGGCGGTGGACTTGGCGGTCCCCTTCTCGCCGCGGACCAGCACCCCGCCGATCGCCGGGGAGACCGCGTTGAGCAGCAGCGCGAGCCGCATGTCGTCCATGCCGAGCACCGCGCTGAACGGAAAGGTGGTCACGACCGGTCCTCCAGGTCACCCTCGCTGGCCAGGTACGTCTCCCGCAGCCGGTCGATGGTGACCGGGTCGGGTGCGGCCCACAGGCTGCGGTCGGCGGCTTCGAGGAGCCGTTCGCTGATCCCGCGCAGCGCCCACGGGTTGGACTCCTCCAGGAACGCCCGGGTCTGCTCGTCGAAGACGTACGCGCCGGCGAGCCGCTCGTACATCCAGTCGTCGACCACGCCGGCGGTGGCGTCGTACCCGAAGAGGTAGTCCACCGTGGCGGCCAGCTCGAAGGCGCCCTTGTAGCCGTGCCGGCGCATGGCGGCGATCCACTTCGGATTGACCACCCGGGCCCGGAACACCCGCCGGGTCTCCTCGCCCAGCGTCCGGGTGCGTACGTCGTGCGGCATCGCCGAGTCCCCCACGTACGCGGCCGGCGCCGCGCCGGTGAGGTGGCGGACCATCGCCACCATCCCGCCGTGGTACTGGAAGTAGTCGTCGGAGTCGACGATGTCGTGCTCGCGGGTGTCCTGGTTCTTCACTGCGACGGCGATCCGGGCGAAGGAGCGCTCCATGTCGGCGCGGGCCTCGCGGCCGTCCAGCCCCCGGCCGTAGGCGTAGCCGCCCCAGACGGCGTACACCTCGGCCAGGTCGGCGTCGCTGCGCCAGTTACGGGCGTCGATCAGCGGCAGCAGCCCGGCCCCGTACGCCCCCGGTTTGGAGCCGAAGATCCGGGCGGTGGCCCGCCGCTCGTCGCCGTGCTCGGCGAGGTCGGCGGCGACGTGCCCACGGACGAAGTTCCGCTCGGCCGGCTCGTCGAGCGCGGCGACCCGCCGGACCGCGTCGTCGAGCAGCGCCACCACGTGCGGGAAGGCGTCCCGGAAGAAGCCGGAGATCCGGACGGTCACGTCGACCCGGGGCCGGCCCAGCTCCGCAAGGGGCACCACCTCGACGCCGGTCACCCGGCGGGACCGGTCGTCCCAGGTGGGGCGGCAGCCGAGCAGCGCCAGCACCTCGGCGATGTCGTCGCCCTGGGTACGCATCGCACTGGTCCCCCAGACCGTCAGCCCGACCGATCGGGGGTACGCCCCGGTGTCGGCGAGGTGCCGGGCCAGCAGCGAGTCGGCCAGCGCCACCCCGACTTCCCAGGCGTTGCGGCTGGGGATGGCCTTCGGGTCCACCGAATAGAAGTTCCGGCCGGTGGGCAGCACGTTGACCAGGCCGCGGGTCGGTGAGCCGGACGGCCCGGGCGGCACGAACCGTCCGTCCAGCGCGCCGAGCACCCGGTCGATCTCGTCGGTGGTCCGGTCCAGCCGGGGCACCACCTCGGTGGCGGCGAAGCGCAGCACCTCGGCGGCGTCCGGGACGGCCGCGCCGGCCACCTCCGCGACGACGGCGTCGACCTTGGTGGCGTCCCAGCCGAGGGTCTCCATGCCGAGGACGAGTCGGCGGGCGAGGGCCTCGATCAGGTCGACGGCGTCGGCGGCGGTGACCGCAGGCCCGTCCACCACCTCGGTCAGCGCCGCCGGCACGGCCACCCGTGCGCCGGGTTCGGCGAGCAACTCCTGCTCGTCCAGCCCGTGCGCGGTCGCCAGGGCCTGGCGCAGGCCGGGCAGGGCGCGTACGCCGCCCCAGATCTGCGGGGCGCGGAGGACGGCGAGCACCAGGTTGACCCGGGCTTCCCCGGTCGGCGCGGCGCCGAGGATGTGCAGCCCGTCCCGGATCTGCACGTCCTTGACCTCGCAGAGGTACCCGTCGAGGTGCAGCACGAAGTCGTCGAAGTCGTCGGCGGCGGGCATCTGCTCGGTGTGCAGGTCGTGGTGCAGCTCGGCGGCCCGCACGAGGTCCCAGATCTGGGCTCGCACGGTCGGCGCCTTCGCCGGGTCGAGCGCCTGCACTGTCGCGTACTCGTCGAGCAGTTGTTCCAGCTTGGCCAGCTCGCCGTAGGTCTCGGCGCGGGCCATCGGCGGCACCAGGTGGTCCACCACGACCGCGTGCGCGCGGCGCTTGGCCTGGGTGCCCTCGCCGGGGTCGTTGACGATGAACGGGTAGACCAGCGGCAGGTCGCCGAGGACGGCGTCGGGCGCGCATTCGGCGGCCAGCCCGAGCCCCTTGCCGGGCAACCATTCCAGGGTGCCGTGCTTGCCCAGGTGGATCACGGCGGCCGCGCCGAAGCCGCCGTCGACGACCGGCGCGGCGAGCCACCGGTACGCGGCCAGGTAGTGGTGGCTGGGCGGCAGGTCGGGGTCGTGGTAGATGGCGATGGGGTTCTCGCCGAAGCCACGCGGCGGCTGGATCAGCAGCGTGACGTTGCCGAAGCGCAGCCCGGCCAGCACCACGTCCCCGCCGTCGGTGTAGAGCGTCCCCGGCGGCTCCCCCCAGTGCGCGGCGATCCGCTCCCGCAGGCTGGCCGGCAGCCGGGCGGACCACCGGCGGTGGGTGTCCCCCGGCACCCGGGCCTCGGCGGCGGCGAGTTGTTCGACGGTCAGCCACTCCACGTCGTGCCCGCCGGCGGCGATCAGGGCGTGGATGAGCGCGTCACCGTCGTCGGGCAGCGGCCCGTCGCCCAGGTCGTATCCGGCCTCGGCGAGCGCGGCGAAGAGCCGCACCGCCGAGGCGGGGGTGTCCAGGCCGACGGCGTTGCCGACCCGGGAGTGCTTCGTCGGGTACGAGCTGAGCACGACGGCGACCCGCTTGTCGGCGTTCGGCACGTGCCGCAGCCGCGCCTGCCGCACCGCGATGCCGGCGACCCGGGCGGCCCGCTCCGGGTCCGGTTCGTAGACCGACAGCCCGTCGGCGTCGATCCGCTTGAACGAGAACGGCACGGTGACGATCCGGCCGTCGAACTCGGGGATCGCCACCTGCATCGCGGCGTCCAGCGGGGACAGTCCGGCGGCGCTGCCGGCCCACTGGTCGCGGGTGCTGGTCAGGCAGAGCGCCTGGATGACCGGCACGTCCAGGGCGGCGAGCGCCCCCACGTCCCAGGCGTCCGGGTCGCCACCGGAGGAGGCTTCGGCGGCGACCGTCCCGCCGGCCGCGAGAACGGTGACCACCAGGGCGTCGCAGCGGGCGAAGATCTCGAGGGGCCCGTCGCCCGGGGCCAGGCCGCGCAGCGAGCCACACCAGATCGGCAGCGGGTCGCCGCCGGCGGCGCTGACCGCGTCGGCGAGGGTCTCGACGAAGGCGGTGTTCCCGGCGAGCGCGTGCGCCCGGTAGAACACGATGCCCACCGTCGGCCGTCCCGGTTCGACGGGCGGCGC